>PXTV01000135.1:9691-10876 GCA_003022985.1 Bacteroidetes bacterium SW_11_45_7
TTATGAAACCCTTAACTACCACAACGGACAAGAAACAACAACATACCTCTAACTTATTTATTTGGCGTAAGCTGCTATCATTTACTTGCTTGATTGTAATGACAGTTTTTGTGTTTTTTGCTCAATTGCCCGCTTTAGCTTAATGAATGACGGTTAATAAGGGCGACCCGTCACGATGAAAATCATCGGGAGGGCGCCATGTTCAAGATTCCGGAGCAAACAGGCGATTCATCGTTCCGAATTGCAAAAATGCGGAACGCCCCTACATCAATATGCTAATTTCTTACAGGTTATCCCCAATAACCATCAAGGAAATCATTCCCGAAACATCTATCTCCGTGATTCAGAAAGTGCATTCTGAATTGACCCCAGCAATAAATGCTCAAGATAGGCAAATGCTGATGCGCGGGGTCTATTCCGGGAAGCTCAGCCCCGGGAGGTACATATCAAATAGAGCGCCAGATTGTTAAGAATGAAGACACCGTTTGGGATTTCCGGCTTACTTTTCCGTACATTACATATGAACTAAAAAGCACGGAATCTATGCCGACACGGAAAGCAACAGCAGTATGGAACGGAACCCTTCAGCAGGGGAATGGGAACATGAAAACGCCTACGGGGACTGTCGATCAGCCCTTCTCCTTCTCCTCGCGATTTGAAAACGGGCAGGGCTCAAACCCGGAAGAACTGCTGGCGTCAGCACATGCTGGGTGTTTCTCAATGGCTCTGTCCCTTGCCATTTCAGAAGCCGGTTATGAACCCAAATCCATTGAAACGGAAGACACCATCCATCTGGAGAAGGATGACAGCGGTTTTTCGATAACCAAGATCGAAACCCACACCAAGGCGAATATACCGGGGATCGACAATGACACCTTTCAGAAGCACGCGCAGGAGACGCAGCAAAACTGCCCGGTCAGCAAGGCCCTGAAGTCGGTGAACTTAGAACTAAATGCTGAATTGAGCAACTAAAACATCTCCCGAACGTCTCCCATTGCAAATGCGATTCATGATCAGCTCAGGATGATCGAATCGCTTTTTTATTCGGAATTATCGGTTTATTGACATATCCGTTATCAAAATTTTTGAGGTTTATGTCAATTGATGGATATTAACCCTCTCCCGGCATTCCGATTCCTGGAAACGGAAAGGTGTTATTTATACCAGCCCTCGCCCTCACACCAC
>PXTV01000136.1 GCA_003022985.1 Bacteroidetes bacterium SW_11_45_7
AGTGCTTTCATATCATTTGTAACAGCATCCATATCCCTGGCCTCAAATCTTTTATTGGCGATAAAATGAGCAACCCTGTGTTCAAAGCGTAATTGGTTAGCAGCATTCAGTGCTTGATAGTACCTCGAGTATTGCGCAATGGGTTGCTTGTAGTTATGAGCCAGCTTAAGAGGGAAATACCTGCGATAGACATAGGAAATGGGCGTAAACAGGTAATAATAAATGATGTGGTAAAAGAAAAGGAAGAAGATGATGACGATTATGCCAACAATGAAGACGTATAGAATGAAGTCGTAAAATGCCATAAGGGCCAGCAATGATAAGGAAATACGCGCACAGGGACAAATTCAGAAGCGGAGGGGCGGCTTGTTTTCCGGGGATTTCTCACCTTTGCTTTTTCGCAACCTAAAGATGAGGAATGACCTGGATTGTTGTGGCTATCATGTCGGCACTTGTCGATTCTTTGCGGGATGTCACTTCCAAAGTTGTCTTAAATACAGAACTCAGTCCCTTTTTGATATCGTGGGCCTTTCGCGCCTTTATTCTCCCCTTTTTAGTGCCCCTGCTCTTTTTTGTGGAGCCGCCCGAGTGGAATCAGCACCTCATCCTGTTGATCACGCTTAGTACAGTGCTTAAGGCATTCAATACGGTTTTGTTCCTCAATGCCATCAAGGCAACCGATCTCTCCATCATTTCTCCTGTTACAACGGCCACGCCCCTGTTTATCACAATTCTTTCGCCTTTTGTATTAGGTGAAGTGCCGGGCTTCTACGGGGCAATTGGGATCGGTCTTATCATTTTTGGTGGCTACATCATCAACTTCAAAACGCTTGGTGATAATCTCCTGACGCCATTTCGTGCCCTTGCCCATGATCGGGGGATGAAAATGATGATAGGGGTAACCTTTCTCTGGGCCATAACAGCTATGATCGACAGAATGGGGCTAAAGGAAGTCAGTCCGGTCTATTGGGCCTTTATTCCTTATGTCGGGATGTCGTTATTGCTGGCGCCTGCATTGATTGGTGATTCGCGGAAAAAGGTGCAACAGTTGCGCAAGCACTTTGGGCATTTTGTGTTATTGGGGTTGCTGGGTACTGGTGCTATTTTGTTCCACTTGACAGCCATAAGTCTTCAAATGGTGGCGTATGTGATTTCTGTCAAAAGATTACGCGCAATTTTTGGAATTATTTGGGGATATTTATTTTTTGGTGAACGAAATATTCGCTATCGTTTAGTAGGTGCTGTTATCATGATTCTCGGTGTGTTACTCATTACAGTACTCGAGTAGGGTGTAAGATGCTGCATGATCCATCAATTGTCGCTTTTTGAGGTAATATTTGTGGCAGTATGAGCTTTACAGGGAAGTTGGGGCTTATTTACAGCAAATTTTGTATAACTATTAGAAATGAATAGAAATGGATCAACAACATTGGATCATCCGCGTGGAAGGAAAAGTACAAGGCGTCTTTTTTAGGGCGGAAACCCGGAATAAAGCTGAACAACTTGGCCTAAAGGGCTACGTCAAAAATGAACGGGATGGGTCTGTGTTGATTGAAGCCGAAGGCCGGGAAGATGAACTGAAACAGCTCAAAAAATGGTGCCGGGAAGGGCCGCCTGCTGCACGGGTCAATAATGTTTCAGCACGGAAAGCGGACCTCGAGAATTATAAGCGCTTTGATGTGGCTTATTGATTGGTTTTGTTGACTGTAATCAACCTGTCTATTCGTTTTACTTCCTGATCAATGATAAGCAGTTTTGCCACTCCCGATGCTTGACATCGGGAGATACCAAGACGATTGAAAGGAAAGAACAATGCGCCATCAAATTGAAATAATATGGGAATAAAAGGTACAAGCTTTACTCTATTTCTCCCTAAAATCGGGAGTGGCTATTTTACTGAGACTGAGTAGTTACCGTTGACTGAATGATATCTTATGTCCCGGCGTTGGTTTATAGCTATTCCTTTGGATGAGTCCCACAAAGACGCCTTTGCGCGATTCCGCAAGCATCATACATCAGCTTTTCGGGATGTTCCTCAATTGAAAAAGGTGCGCTGGATAGACCCTGAAAAACTCCACATTACGGGCCTTTTTCTGGGCGATGTGGAGGACGAGAAGCAGCAGGCCGTTCAAGAAGCTGTTCAAAAAGTGGCCCAACAGACCCAACCTTTTCATCTTCACCTTCATACCTGCATTTTTGCTCCGGAGAGCCGTAAACCGCGCATGATTTGGGCTCGTTTTCACAACAACCATGATTTTACCCACTTCCACTTTTCCTTGCGTGAGCAAATAGGTCATCATCTAACATTGGAGGAAGCGCCAAAAGAACCGATCCCTCATGTGACGCTTGCCCGGTTTAAACCTTTCCGCAACAATAACCAGGTCGATCTCCGCCAGACCGAAATGCCCCAATTGGCTTTGACGGTGGAGCATTGTGAAATATGGTGTTCAGAACGCCACCAAGAGGGAGCTTACTACCGTACGGTACGCTCCTTTCAGTTGGGCTCAGATAAGTAATGAATAAAAAAACCGTTAAAAATGGGTTGAGAAAATGGCGCTCACCAAAACGGATTGTCAGCCAATATGAGGTAAGTAATAAGACACAGGATGCCAAGAATGACGAGAATGCGCATGCGGTATTTGAGTTTTCGCCCTTGTGAAATAGCCAGCGAATCCCTGCGCGCCTCCCGAAATCGTTGGCGTAGATTCTCCTGACGGTATTCCGCGTCCTTATCTACTACGCCATCACGCTCTTGCTCGGCTTTGCGGACACGCTCCATCAATTCTTCGTGCTCGGGATCGTAATACCGGGGCGGGTAATTAAAACTCCTGTATTTGGGTAGTTTGAACAAAGAATTCTATTAATTTTTTTCTGTTGAGAGTCTTTTGAGAATAATTCAAAATGGATCATCAAAGTTCCTCTCTATAAGGGAGAAAAAGGACTGCTTATGCTATATTTTAGCTAATTTTAGCTGCTTAGTGAGGTGGAAAGGAATTGGCAAAATCCCTAATTTTAATCCCCATTCGAGGCATCTTATTACTCGATCCATCACTGAGAGCAAGACGATCGCTACAAGAATCCTGAAGAGCTACTATGGGCAAGGCGAGCCGTAAGAAACAAACGAAAAAGCAAGAACCGCAACAAACGAGTAAAGCCCAGCCCTCTGGCTCTTCAAGCGGCCAATCTTCTTTGTCGCAATGGCTGCCATTGTCGGACAACCGCAGGATGCTCTGGTTGCAGGCAGCTATTGTTTTCGGCTTTGCCTTTCTGCTTTACGCCAACACGTTAGGGCA
>PXTV01000137.1:0-3292 GCA_003022985.1 Bacteroidetes bacterium SW_11_45_7
AATTCGGAGAAGACCAATATCATGAGCGTTAACACTGCCGAGGTGATGCCCACGTAGTTGTCGCCAAATACAACAGCAGCTTGGGCTCCTACCCCCGCAGCACCTACTGTATGGGCGATTGTGTTCAAACTGAGGATCGCTGACAAAGGTTGGTCAATATCTTCCTTGTATTGCCTGAGGCGTTTACCGTTTTTAGCATCCTGTTGTTGAAAATTGGCGATAAATGAAGGCGTAAAGCTAAGTAATGCCGCTTCCAAAACAGAGCACAAAAAAGAAACCAGTATGGCAAGTGACAGGTATAATAAGAGAAGGGCCATTCCTTAAAAGGTTACAAGCTTTATGATACGAATGTAATCATTAGCAAGAGCTGTAAGAAAATAAATTGAGACGAACAACTATTTTTTGATCTCTTGACAGTTGATCGTTAAAAGATTCAATGGAAACAGAGTGCTTGAATCTTATCAATGGAAAAGAGACATTCAGGCTGCTTTGGAGATTTCCGCAGGTTGCAGTTTTTGATTGCGTGCTTGCAGGAATTCCTTGATTTCTTCCCTGGAATTGAATTGATTGCCTATATCAACAAAATGCCGTGCAAGCTTATCGTAGTTTTTGCTCATTAAGCACAGAAATACGCCTAAGAAATCGAGCCCGTCAAAGATGATGGCGTTATTTTTAGCGTACTCATCCTGATTGTCGATCAAGTGGTGTGGATGACCTGTCCAGTGGAGCGCAGGCCGGATGTGATGACTAATGTGATAGCCGTCATTCCAGCATTTATGATTGTACTTCACGTTGATGCAGGTGATACTGTTTTTGTAAGGATTGTCCGGCTCGGAACTGTCAATGAAGGCATGTTGCGTCCAATTCCCGAGCATTTGCACAAACCGTGTAATAAAAAGAGGAATGATAAAGACAACCAATACTGCTTTCCAGCTAATCAAGCAAAGCAACCCACAAATGCCGAAGAAGATCAACTCGCCCAACATGGCACGCCAGAACATCTTCAAGTGATTCTTATCCTTGAAATAGTGCGTGAGACGTAAAACACCGAACAAAATAAAATCGCCAAAGTACATTAAAAAACCTTTGATCGAGTTCCTTTGGTAAAAAAGCGTTGAGCTTTTATCCGTAGGCATATTATTCTCAGGATGATGCATGGCAATATGATGAGCAAAATACGTTTCAGGTGATTGACCAAAGAAAGGGGCAACAATCCAGGGCAAGTAGTAATTCATTTTATCGTATTTCTTTTTGAAAAACTTGCGGTGGCTTGTGCAATGCAACATCAACCCAAAAGGCCCTTTGTAAATAAGGGTGTTGATCAATAGGTAAGTCAGTGCTAAAACACCCCATGCCCATCCTGTAATGAAAGGCATGAACAGCAAAATACCAAGTGGAATGATGATAAACGTAACTTGTAACGTCATGTAAACAAAAGGAAGGTCGCGCTTATCGCGAATAAACTGGAGAAAGAAATTGTCCAATGCCGAATAGTGGCGATTCTCGTTATGGATAGGGTCTGTAATATTGTCGAGCGTTAGCATATATGGATAATCGTGGTTCTTGTGCGAGTATAATCAAAATTTCAGGTAATTGGGAATTGTTACCTCAGCATATCAATCTCCCCTTCTCGTATTTCAATGAACGAATGAAATAAAAACGGATTATTTCGCCCATACCTATTTTACGGTATTTTAGCTATATCCTTTCGAACATTGACCCCGGTGGCAACCGGGGTTCATCATATTGAAGCCCTTTGGGCTTCTGGATAGGGCGGTGTGAGGAAAGGATGATCTCCTTACTGAAATCATCCTGCCGGCAGCCACTGTATGTACACAAATGATACCTCCATTTAAATAGTAGATCAGTGCAGTTCAAGATTGTCACTACAACTTCCACTTCCTGCAACAGCGCATGGCTTTCCGATGCCTATCGGAACGGTGGAATTCATGTTGATCTGCTTCGGAGATCGTGCTATCCAATATCAATCATGCCCCCAAGTGCGAATGGACTTGAACGTGAACTGGGGGTTACAAGCTGAGTATGAAATGCTGGATGATGAGACCAAAAAAAGGCTTGGTAGATAGGAATAACTTACTAAAAGATTTGTACACCTCTTTTATTAGCTCTAACCCACTGCTCCTGTCCTGGTTGGTGTCTCCACCAACCAGCATTTCATACGAACAAAGCCGGTTATTCACACACTCATTATGAGCGGCAGGTTGGCACCTGTGTTAGCGATTTGTATTTTTAGCACAACTTTCTTTGTAGGTGGGGACACTAACAAAGGCGTGAAAGAACTAAAAGGGATTATTTATTCCATACCTACATAACTATATTTACAATCTTCTTTTCCATTGAACCAAACACATTTCTACAAATATGGTTGCCTACTGCCGGTTATTTACCCGGGAAACCTTTTAAACGGGCAGGATGTTAAGATTAGGTTGATGAATCGTTGCCTCATTTCCTACTTTTGCCCACTTGTTTGAAAGCAGAAACAAGGGAGAAAATCATTCATGAGTACAAAACAAGCGATCAGCAACCGCAAAACGTTTGCCATCATTAGCCACCCGGATGCCGGTAAGACAACCCTTACCGAGAAATTTTTGCTCTTTGGAGGTGCTATCCATACCGCAGGGGCTGTGAAGAACAACAAAATCGACAAAACGGCAGCTTCTGATTTCATGGAAATCGAGAAACAGCGCGGTATATCGGTGGCTACTTCCGTCATGAGTTTCAACTACAAGGATAAGCTGGTCAATCTCCTCGACACACCCGGTCACAAGGATTTTGCCGAGGACACCTACCGCACGTTATCAGCAGTAGACAGCGTCATTCTCGTGGTTGATTGCATGAAAGGTGTGGAAGAGCAGACCGAAAAGCTGATGGAAGTTTGCCGGATGCGGAACACACCTGTGATCATCTTCATCAACAAACTCGACCGCGAAGGGCGCGATCCCTATGATCTGCTGGATGAGCTCGAGGAAAAGCTCGCCATCAATGTGCGCCCCCTCACCTGGCCCATTAACATTGGCGCTAAGTTTAAAGGTGTCTACGACCTTTTCAATCAACAACTCAATCTCTTCCGGCCCAGCAAAACCGATAAAGCGGAAAACTACGTCACGTTTACCGATCTCCAATCACCTGACCTTGAGAAATACATTGGCGAAGACGCATCTCAACTCCGCGAGGATGCTGAACTGATCGAGGGCGTCTACGACCCATTCGACTATGAGCAGTACCGGAACGGGCAGCTTGCACCTGTTTTTTTCGGTTCGGCTGTGAACAA
>PXTV01000137.1:3330-4141 GCA_003022985.1 Bacteroidetes bacterium SW_11_45_7
AGGACCAATTCAGCGGTTTCGTTTTTAAAATCCACGCCAACATCGATCCCAACCACCGTGATCGCATTGCCTTTTTCCGCATCTGCTCCGGGAAGTTCCAGCGGAATAAGTTCTTCCGCCATGTGCGGCTCGGCAAAAAATTCCGCTACAGCAATCCCTACAGCTTTATGGCCCGCTCCAAGGAAATTGTCGAAGAGGCCTATCCGGGTGACGTCATAGGGCTTTACGACACGGGCAATTTCAAGATTGGCGATACGCTCACAGAAGGTGAAGACCTGATGTACAAGGGCATCCCCAGTTTCTCGCCCGAAATTTTCCGCGAGGTGGTGAACAAAGACCCCATGCGTTCCAAACAATTCAACAAAGGGCTCAAGGAGCTGACCGAAGAAGGGGTTGCGCAACTTTTTACACAGCAGCCGGGCAACAGAAAGATCATTGGCGTAGTGGGTGAACTGCAGCTGGAGGTGATCAAGTACCGCCTGGAAAACGAGTACAAGGCCTCCTGCCGGTTAGAAATGCTGAAATACCACAAAGCGTGCTGGATCACTTCGGATAATGAAGAACAACTGCGGGAATTCATCCGCATCAAAGCAGATGATATCGCTTACGACAAGGATAACCAGCCCGTATTTCTGGCTCAATCGTCATGGCTCCTGAACATGGCCAAACAGGATTATCCCGGCATCACTTTCCATACCACTTCGGAGTTTCAACACGATGTATTTGCGTAGAAGGTGGATAAGGTATGAGCTTATTCCACAACTTCCTTCTCTTCCAACCGCTTGTGGAGATTGCGGAGCGCTTCTTCTTT
>PXTV01000138.1 GCA_003022985.1 Bacteroidetes bacterium SW_11_45_7
GTTAATACAAATAGTAGTTCATATAACTGCAATACCATTAGCATCCTCGTTGCATCTGCAGTCATTACGCACAAAGTTAACCCTTTATCAACGAAACAAGGTATTTTGGCATTATCCGAAAATTTTACCCAATTCTAATTGTATTGACATGCTGCTCTTTACTGATTTCTTTCCCCTTCTCTTGCCACCATTTCACTTATAAGGCGCGTTGCCTTTGGTGCTGAGGAATTAGCAACCTCCAGCACTTCTTCGTGCGTGATATCGGCATCTTCTTTGCTGGCAAAAACCATATCAGTAATGATGGATATGGCAAAGCACCGAATGCCCATATGGACTGCTGCAATGACTTCAGGAATTGTTGACATGCCGATGGCATCGACCCCAATACGGTCAAGATAGCGGTATTCGGCAATCGTTTCGTAATAGGGGCCGGACATGGCTGAAAAGACGCCTTTCTGCAACGGAATATTTTGTTCTTGCCCGATCCTTTCAGCTTCCTGAAGCAGCTTCGTATCATAAGGTTCAGACATGTCGGGAAAACGTGGGCCAAGATCATCATAATTCGGTCCGATAAGGGGATGATCGGAAATAAGGTTGATGTGGTCATGTATGAGCATAATATCACTCACGCTGAATTGCTCATTAATGCCGCCACTTGCATTGGAGAGGTAAAGCTGATCAATGCCGAGCAACCCCATCACTCTGATAGGAAACGTGAGTCTGCGCAAGCTGTAGCCCTCGTAATAATGAAAGCGCCCTTGCAATGCTACAACCTGCTTACCCCTTAACGTACCGAATAAAAGCTGGCCTTTATGCCCGGCCACAGTGGAAACAGGGAAGTGGGGAATTTCACTATAAGGAATGATGCGCTCTGTATCGATTTCATCACCAAGTTTGCCAAGGCCGCTACCCATCACAATACCGGTCTCAGGTCTTATAGAAGTTTTATCCTGTAAAAAGGCAACTGTTTTAGCCATTTGTTGTCGCTCCATAGCTTGTAACTGCTTCTGCGTAGCTAAATTAATGGTTTCAGCAGAACTGTCAAGAGCAATATGGATGAGACCATTCATTCTGAAAAAACCGATGATTGATTCGAACCATTTTGAAAGAAAAGCAACTTGAATGGGATGAGAGTGAATATCAATTCACTAAATTGATTGATCACTCAATTTCAATGTTCTTCCTTTTAGGAGAGGTGAGCATTACCCTTATTATGGAAAAACCGATAAAAACATTATTTTTGATATGATACCAAAAAGGTGATCTATGAAATTCAAGATAAAATTGGCAACAATCCTGTTACTGCTTGTAGGCATCACTCAAGGATACGGCCAAATCTCATTCTCCAAAAGCAATATCTTATCACAGGATTATCAACTACAAAAAAATGAAGGTAATCAAGAAGCCACCTTCAAGCGAAGTTCAATAACCTGTGGGCCAGACACGCTCCAATATGCACGGGCCAAAGCATCCGCATTGCCCGCCATCAATCTTCACCTCACACAATCCGCAGATAAATTGGGGCAATTTTTCCCGGCTCCCCAGCCTGTAACTGTACACGGCTTAACATTTTATGCCTGGCAACCTGATGGCACAGGGAGTACTATTGACTTGTGGGCAAAGATCTACAAAGCAGGCCCTGATAGCTTACCGGTTGGACAAGCTCTTGATTCTGTTAAGGTGGCTGTTGATTCGAGGAGCAGTTCCATTACCGATTTACGCTACACGGCTGAATTTCAAAACCCCATTACCTTAGACACGCCTTTTGTTGCTTCCCTTGAAACGAATATATCACGCAACACCTCAGTAGTCACCAACTCATGGGATTCACAGGATGGCCGGCAAAACTGGTTTGGTATGGGACATATTGTCAATCAGGGCTGGCTGCATGGCTACGAAGTCAATGTGGGGGGCGTGCCGTTTGATGCCGATGTAGCACTTGAGCCGATTGTGAGCTATGACCTCAATGCTGACTTTTCCGCAGATACCACATGTGTACTGGATACAGGTACAGTCAATTTTACTAATAACGCATCGCCCATCCTCAATAGCCCCGTTTACAATCAATTAGCTTTCCTGGACACGCTTGCCGATGGGAATGCATGGCAATATGGAGATGGATCGCCCACGGACAATGCATTGAATCCACAGCATACTTATGAGCCCGGGAATAACAACCGGGTAGTGCTTACCAACTCCATGCTGGGGTGGACTACCACTTGTATCGATTCAGCCGTTCAGGTCATTAATCAGAATCCAACAAGCGCCTATACTTACCAGGATTCGGTTCTAATTGTCGATTTTGCAGAAGATATTGAAGGCACACCCGATAGCGTAATTTGGACTTTCCAGGGCGATACAAGCACAATGATGAATCCCACCTATACTTTCGATTCAGGTGGTTTTTATGATGTTTGTCTCCTTGCCATTAGCAAATGTACGAGCGATACCTCATGCCAACAGGTACAGGTATGCAAGGAAGTAACCGGAGCGTTTACGACTACCACCAACACAAAAACAGTAAATGTTTCCGCCACAATTGCAAATGCTGATACTGTCAGTTGGTCATTTGGCGATAACACCACGTCATCAATGCCCGATCCTTCCCATACCTATCAATCAGCTGGTACTTATGAAGTTTGTCTCTATGCCGGTAATGCCTGTGGCACGGATACCACATGCCAAAACGTAACCGTCTGCGATTCCCTTACAGGCGGCTTTACCTTTAGCCAATCGGGTGATACCATTGCTTTTACATCAAATGTGTCTGCAACGGATACACTTGTTTGGTTTTTTGGCGATGGAAGCTCATCAACTCAAACGGACCCAACACACACTTACTCCTCAAGTGGTAGTTTTGAACCTTGTCTGCTCTTGGGTAATACCTGTACCACAGACACTGTATGCAAAAATATCACCATTACCTCTGTAATGGATAAACGGCACCATCAAGAACTCACTATTTATCCTGTCCCAACAAAAGGGCAAATAACGTTCCGGTGGCCCGAAAAGCAAGCGTTCAAAACAGCCACAGTTTCCATTTTCAATGCTCATGGGCAACTGGTCAAGCAAGAGCCGTTGAGCAAGAACACGCAATCCTTTCATCAGATGGATATAAGCAGCCAGGAACCCGGTGTTTACTTGTTGCAGGTAACAAATGGCAAGCAGACAGCCACAAGGAAAATCACTTTGCTTCGCTAAAGCGGATGTGATTCATAGCCCACATGGTCATGAAGCCGAAAGCCCCTGCGATATGCCACAGGGCATGTTCAGCTATGATTTG
>PXTV01000139.1 GCA_003022985.1 Bacteroidetes bacterium SW_11_45_7
GCGTTTCTGCCATTACCCCGTTGTAAAGCCACCAATCCAAGGCCTTTGTACGCGTTTTGAGCCCGTGCATTGCGTTGAATGGCCTTGCGGTACGATTGGGCAGCTGCATTGAAATAATCGGCTTTTCGATTTTGGGATACCCGGGTGGACTGTTTTAAATAGATGTTTCCCATAAGTTGATAGGCGTCCCAACTGTCGGGAAATTTCCTTGTGGCTGCTTTGACTTTTTCCAAAGATAAGCGGTAGTTACCAACCTTGTAATAAAATTTAGCTGCTTCCAGATCAAAATTGACGTCAGTAAAGTCCCTTTGTTTATAGGGAGGCCAGAAAATATGATTGATAGTAGAGGCAATAGTTGAAGGGGGAACAGGGTCAGCATTGCTGAAAGGTGTGTCAAAGCTTTTCTCTATCCCAAGCTGGTTGATCACTTTGGCATTGGGGGCTTGCTCCTTGATGTAGACCGCTGCTACGGGATCCGCGAAAGCGAGGGTATAGGATGTGTCTCGAATCAGATGCCTGTGTAACTGCTCAAAACGGGGGCGGTAAAGCACAGCATAGTCAAAGTTGTAGTTGCGATCCGCTTGTTCAAAGGCTGAAGGAAATTGAACAGTACGCATGAATTCCCGGAAGAAATCCGCTGTGAAAATATCCAGGTCTCGTAGATCGATAAATGTCTTAAAACCCGGCCGTAAGTTCCACAGCAGATAAGAGGATGTGAGATAATCGGAAAAGCAGCGGCCTTGTAGGTTATTTTGCTCGATGAACGAGGCTGCGCCAACGGGATTTTTCGTTGCATCTACCTGCAAGCCGTAACGATCTTTACGATCGAGAAAATTGTAGTACGCATTAGTGGGGATTGTGCCATAAAGAAGGATAGCCAGAATCAGCAAGCCACCGGCTATGGGAGTAGTGGTTGGGATTTTTGCTAACCGCAGGAATCCGAAAATCCCTTTGTCAAACCCCAGTGCCACCAAAGGGAAACTTGCGATAACCATAAAAGGAATATTCCGATAGGCGGTTAAGCTCAATCCAAAAAACACAACGAGTAGAACAGCAGGCCCGAGGCGCTTATAGGTTAGAGGGCGCAACCAAAAGCGTTCTCGTTTTTCGGATGTTATAAGAGGCAGGAAAAGGGCAATGATAGCTATACCAAAAAAGGCGATATTGAAATAGGCCTGCCAATGCCAATACTCCGGGCTCAATATGTTATGGAGCTCCGCTGTATACTTGTTGGCCTGTAATTGCTCAAAAATATTAAAGGGATGCAGGATCATCTCAAAACCGAACGGGTGAACGGCAAGAGCAGGAATCGTGAGTAATGTTGTTACGGTGAGATACCAGGGATGGGTGTGCTGTTGCGTTGGGAATCGGGAAGCAATGGCAAATTCGATCCATCCTGCAATGGTTACAGCAAGCATGATGGCAATACCTGTCGGATAGCCCTCGTGCATGTTGACCCAGAGCACTTGAAGCGGCAGGAGCAAAAAAACAAGCTTGCCTCCTCCAAACCGATACCTGATAAGTATGTAGATGAAAGCCGTAACCATAAGATGGCTGACGGCCTCCGGGCGGCCTATCATGCGGAATTCCATGATCGAAATGATGAGCAGTAAAGCAAGGATGAGACCAGGTGAAGGAAACGCGAACCTGGTTTGATAATAACGGTTCCAAAGTCGGTAAGTGAGCACCAGAAGGATAACAATTGTCACACTTATTGCCATTTGTAAAATCAAGATAAATGGGGCACCGCCAACCTGCTGCAGGCCATAGATCAGCACTTCGTACAACCATTTTACATTGATCCATTCAGCTCCGGAAAATGTGTAGGAAAATACATCTTGCTGAGGGACATAGCCGTTGTCAACAATCCAGCCACCTGTGCGCAGCATCCACCATATGTCCGGTTCATAGAGGGTTTTAATACTAAAAGCAACAGCTATCAAAGCACAGAGAAAAAGGCCGCATCTTGCAAGGACCTTTCCAGTTCTTGTTATTGCAATAGAGGTGACTTGCTCCTTGTCAGAGAATTTTGTGGAACCGGAGGGTTGTCGTTTTGTCTTGTTTGAGCGCTTCCCCATAATCCATGATAGCGGTTGTCGGTATTAATATCGGGCAATTTTTTCATCCATCAATAGGGTCTGACATAGAAAGAAAGTCAAAAAGCGGAAATGTCTTGACAAACTGAAGGAAGAAAGTGTTCAAGTTTTATCTACCATCCCACATACTCGGGCGGCTTAATGCCTTTAAGATTGAGATACATGATCAACTGCCCCCGGTGGTGCGTAACATGATCCTGGATAAGGTTCAGAATTTGCAATTTGGTTTTGGGGCCGGCAAAAAAATCGACTTGGGTACTCAAGTCATCCTTATCCATATTAGAAACAATTCGGTTCACCTCATCAAAAGCGTTACTAAGTTGTTGGATCGTTTCTTGTTTGGTTAAGGCTTGGGGATTCTTGAGGGTATCGTTGTACGATGTTCCGGCAATGTACCTCTTACTTAGCATCAGCATATTGTCCCGGATGTGCAACAACTGCTTCTTAAAGCTCATTTGTCGTTCACGGGGTTGAAAATTGTAATGGGCAGCGGGCATCTTTTTTGCCATTTTCAGTAAATAGGGCCTGGAGTTTTCCCATTTGATCCGGAAAGCTGAGATCACATCACCTTGTGCTTGAACAGTTACGATCGGCAATAAGAAGATCACGAATACGGAGAAAACACCTTTCTTGAAACGAGCAGCGGCCTTTGTCATGACGCTTGGTTTTGTTAGCTCCAAATATAACAGTTCATTGATTCGATTTCTTATAAATGAATGTGACCAATCTTGCATTGACTAAAGAACAAGAATCAGTTTGCTTCCACCTCAAACTGAAAACCTGTAATTTTGTTGGCTTCTTAAAACTGCAACATGGCGGAAGTACCGGCAATTAGTGAGATAGAAGTTGAAACGCTCGATGTTTACGGAGCGCGCGTCCACAACCTTAAGAACATCGATGTTAGCATTCCCCGCAATCAACTTATTGTCCTTACCGGCATCAGCGGTAGCGGCAAATCATCCCTGGCTTTTGACACCATCTACGCTGAGGGCCAGCGGAGGTACATGGAGAGCTTTAGCGCTTACGTACGCCAATTTCTGGGTGGCATGGAACGCCCCGATGTCGATAAGATCACCGGCCTTAGCCCTGTCATTTCTATTGAACAGAAAACCACCAACA
>PXTV01000140.1 GCA_003022985.1 Bacteroidetes bacterium SW_11_45_7
GACAATGAATACAGCACGTTTTGTGGTGGAGCAAAAGGTCGTCAGAAAATCGATGCTGTGTTTGACCGGAGGAGTGAGGCCAAGAACATGCCCCAGGACAAGGATCAGCATCATCTGCATGGTAAAGGAAAGCAACTCCCAGAATCCTTTGTGCCAATAACCGGCTATCTCGGGGATATAGCTCAGATAGGTAGCATCAGGGGGAATGGTAAGAAAAAGGGCGAGAATTGCTGTGATTGCCGTAAGGATAACGGCAATGGTAAAAGGCATGGGGAGGATGAAGTGAAAAAGGCGGCTGTATTTGTCGAATATGGACATGAAACCCCATTGTCAAAATACAGGAATGGTAGGATAACCTTAAGAATTCTTGCTGATGATCCCCGCCACTCTTATGATATTCCCTTCTTTATCGTAACCGGGTTGACAGGTTAATGTTAATGATTGCCCATTTGAAGAATCATGACTCATTGTAAATGAAATATCTTCTTGTTGTTCGTTTTGCTGAACGTTCTTGATAGCTTCTTCAACCTTTTGCTTCTCGTTGGTATTTACTAAGCTGAGGAAACCCTCAAGTGAGTCGTTGAATTGATCGTGCGTGATACGGAGAAGTTCCTGCAATTCATCTGTCATCGTTACCGAGTTATCGTGCAAGTGGAGCTCCCAGTAGCCGAGATTCCCCAAACGCTGGGTATTCTCAAATTGCCTTTTGTAGCGGGTAAGTTCACTGGAGTATTCTTTAAGTTGTTGATTGAATTTGAACCGTTCCGAAGCGAATCGGATCGACTGGTTCAACACCTTGCCATCGAACTGCCCTTTGACAAGGAAGTCCTGGGCACCCATCTGGACGGTTTTCACACCCGTTTCTTCATCGGTCAGTCCCGTTAGGACAATCACTAAGGATTCAGGCGAATGCTCCAGTAGCTTTTTAAGCGTCTCGAGTCCGCTGCAGTCGGGCAGGCCGAGATCGAGCAAAACAACATCGTAGCTGTTTGCTTCGAGTTTTTGGAGCCCCTCCTCCAAAAACTCCGTATGCTCGAGTTCGTAGGCGCTTCCTGCCGATTCTTCTTCAAGGTAAAACTTGATGAGAAATGCATCTCCCGGGTTATCTTCGATTAAAAGGACTTTGAACTGACGCTCCATAAACAACTAAGGTACAGTATCAAAGATAGAATTTAATTCCGCATTCCACAAACCTGATTGCAAGTGATTGGTTAGATGAAGATAATCCGTTTGCTGGCTAACTTAAAAATACCGGTCATTTACAAGCCGTTAAAGAACGAAGAAACAAATTGAGAAGTCTATTCGATTCGATAACCGTAGCGCTCCATCGTATCGCCTGCAATAGCAAGAAATTGGTCTTGCCAGTGAAGGGGCCATTCAACATAATGAGGGAAAAATGGCTGTTGTGTTTTATTGACTTTCCTGCTGGCTATTGCCCTGACCTGCTCCCAATCGTAATCGATGCCCTCCATCCTTTTCAATAATTCAGCCAGGTCATCTTGATGATTTTGAAAAATCTTCTCAAAGTGAAGCCAAAGATCGGGCTGTTGGGTTTCAACGATCTCATTAACCGTTCTCCAATACCAACTTAGCTTTTGCAGAGGATTCCACTTGTTCCAATAGTGCTGAGCGGGATCACCGGGGATATCGTAAGGTGTGATATGATCATTGGTGATGTAGCGGTATTTATTCAGCCAAGAAGTGACCACTTCCCGCCCGTCCCGAACGATATGGATGATGAAGCTATCGGCAAATGCATCACGAATCAGTGGCATTGCCGCAAATAAGTGGTAATTGGTTTCGATGTACCATTTCTCCGGATGGTCTTTGTGCCGCCTTTTTCGCGGAATTTTAAAATAATACTTCTCAAATATTGTGTGGGAACGACCAACCAACTGATAACTCCTGGCGCGGAAAGCCGGTTTGGGCTCGTGCAAACTCCATGTATTTGATATGTGATCGTTGAAAAGGGAAGTAAAAAAATCAGTGCCCGTACGCCCTGTTGATACGATAAAAGCTTTTTGCTTAGCCGGCCAGGAGGCATGGTCATGTTCTGTCATTAAAGCGAGCTTTCTATTTCATCTTATTGTACTCACGGACAACGTGCAAAATTAGGATGAATTGGATATGCTCGTTATATTTACCAAAAAGGTAAAAGTATAGTGGCAAAACAGCTAAATAAAAATTGACCACTAAGCATTTGTAAAAAGAGGATTGATGTAGGCATCAATCTTAAAGTTTGACCAGAATTTGCATTTAAAACGAATGCGCGCCCATTTTAAGTGGTTATGCTAAAATCGAATAGCGTCAGGTTTCTCAAATCCCGCACATCTTAAATATTGTACGCTTTTAGCTGCCTCGAAATTTCCTTATCTTCGGCCAAACTTTGCATTCATATGCAGCCAACCTCAGAAAAATTTGCCGGTGAGGGCCTTACATTCGATGATGTTCTTTTATTACCTGCTTATTCTGAGGTATTACCGCGCGAAGTTGACATCTCTTCCCGGCTTACCAGAACCATTACTTTAAACAAACCCATTGTTTCCGCGGCAATGGATACAGTAACCGAATCCCGGTTGGCTATTGCACTTGCACAGGAAGGGGGAATCGGTTTTATCCATAAAAACATGACTATTGACCAACAGGCTCACCAGGTGCGCAAGGTCAAGCGCTCCGAAAGCGGCCTGATCATCGATCCAATCACACTTGCCAGAGAAGCCAACATCGGCCAGGCCCTGCAGATTATGAAGGATAACAAGATCGGTGGCATCCCTGTCGTGGATGATCAGTTTCACTTGGTGGGCATTCTTACCAACCGCGACTTGCGCTTCGAAACCAATATGAGCAAGCCCGTTTCTGAGTTGATGACGCAGGATAATCTGATCACTGCCCCTGAAGGGACGGATTTTAAGGAAGCCGAGTCCATCCTCAAAAAATACAGAATTGAAAAGCTACCTGTTGTGAATCCGGACGGCAAGTTAGCCGGGCTCATCACTTATAAAGACATTCTCAAAATCCAGAACTATCCCGATGCTTGTAAGGATCAATACGGCCGCTTGCGCGTGGGTGCTGCCATAGGGGTCACCGAGGATATGGCCGGGCGCATCCAGGCCCTGAGCGAAGTGGATGTGGATGTTGTATGCATTGATACAGCACATGGGCACTCAAAGGGTGTGCTGAATGCCGTGAAGCGAGTAAAGGA
>PXTV01000141.1 GCA_003022985.1 Bacteroidetes bacterium SW_11_45_7
TAAGTGCCATCCCAGCCTTCTCCGGATTGCCCTTGCATGCTGAACAGCTCTTCGCCCCACCTGTTAAAGATCTTGAATTCCACGATCTCAACGGGTCCCTTTGTTAACGGCATTGTTTGGTCGTTCCGGCCGTCATCGTTCGGTGAGAAGGCATCGGGCACAACAATACGCGGCTCATCCTCAACATTCACAAACACCGTGTCGATGGCCATGCAACTGTCAGCATCCATTGCTGTTACTTCGTAGATTGTGGGACTTTGTGGGGTGACTTGAATCGATGAACCGCTCTGGCCGCTAACATCCTCATCCGGATTGTCATTGTCCCAGGTGTAAGTATAAGGAGCATTGCCGCTCGAGGCATTGGCATTGAGTGTGGTGCTCTCACCCTGAACCACTGCGGTATCCTCCGTTGTCAGCTCAACATCGATGGCCCCGATGGTAGCACTCATTTGATCACTTCCCGTGCAGTCATTTGTATCAGTTACAGTAACGGAGTACGTGCCGTTGGAGTCGATTACGGTCATATCCATTTCATCACCGGTTGACCAGGCATAGGATACGTACTCTTCCATCAACGTCAGCGTGTCGGGGTAATTACCGTTAGCACAACCGATGGTTGGCGGTACAATTTGTGGCTGCGGATCACTGTAAGCATCGATAAAGGTGGAGTCAGCATTTGTACAGCCGTTGGTATCGGTGACGGTTACGGCATGATACCCCACTGTGCTAATGGTCGTCACAGGTGTTGTATCGCCTGTACTCCACTCATACGATTGATAGATATCCTTCACGCCAATATCGTAATTCTGGCCAAGGCATATAGTGTCGGGATTCTGGTCGAGGAATTCAACAGGTTGGACCTGGTAGCTATTCACATTGACAGTGTCCATGTTGCTACAGCCGAATTGATCAGTAGCTGTTACGGAATAAGTGCCCGGTTGCGTAACTTGAATAGCAGCTCCTGTATCTCCCGTGCTCCATACGTAGATATCATCAAAATCCTGGACCTTAATGCTGTCGGAGCCATTGGGACAAATGGTTGTTTGACCGCTTAAGAATTCTACTGATGGCGGAAGCCGGAAATCGACAGTTACGGTCTTAATGTCCTGACATCCATTCACAGTATCTTCCAGCAAGACCTGGTAGGTTGTGACAGTATCGGGACTTGCTACCGGATTCGGGCAATTGGTGCAACTCAGGCTCGAGTCGGGACTCCAGGTGAACACATCAGCCTCCCCGGAGGCGGAAAGTTGGACATCATCGCCCGGGCAAATGCTCGTATCATTACTTACCGTATTATTGAACTCAGTAGTGCTGACGGTTGCTGTATCGAATTTTGTACAACCATTAACAGCTGTATAAGCAACGATAAATTCATTGGAGGAAGAAGTATCAATATAACCCCATGGATCGGCAATTGTATCATTGGATACCTTGCTAACTGGCGTCCACTGGAAGCTTTCCTCACCTTGTGGTGCGTCACAGATGGTGAATTGGATGTTCGGGCGAGCTGTGGATGCAGTGGGTGAATTCAAATCTACACATCCGTTTTCTCCGGAATTGAATGCTTCATCATGAAGCACGGAATTAAACGTTGTACTATTTGTTAACAATTCATCATCATCATCCCATGCTCCGTCAGGGTTATTGAAACAAACCTCTATGATAAGGTTGGAAGTCCCATCCCAATCAAAATTGTTATTCAATGCATGGGTGTTGACACCTGCAGTGGTTGAATAATTTGTTGGTCCGTAAACGGTGGTCAATGTTGTGCTGGCAAATTGACTGGTGGGCAGGGCATTCAAGCTGGTGCAGCCCATTTTAATGGTGAAATCCTCATAGATAAATGATGATGCTGAATTTTTTGCCACCACATTCCACGCAATTTCCGTAATCGTTCCGGAACTCAGTCCTTGTGCTTGTAGCTCAGATGCTCTGATGAGATACTGCACGCGGTTATCATCCCAGAACCCTTTGTAGGGCGACTCATCATTTTCTTGCGTTGTCCCTTGCCCAATTTGTGTGGTTGAGGGCGTTGATGTACAACTGGTTCCGTTTGTGCCGCAACTCAGCGTTGATGTTGGCGGATTGCCCGTTACAGTAGCGTTGAGTTTTATCGAATCGGCACCACCTGTGCATAGAACGGTATCAGGGTCTGCTTGCACTCCGTAGCTTGTATCGATATTAACCGTTATTTCAGTCGTGTTGGTGCACTGACCATCATCGACAAACAGCTCGTAGGTGATACTGCTGTCGATAACAGCATCGGTTTGGAGACTGTCTTGATCTACCAAGCCGGATGTGGGCGTCCAATTGTAAGTGTAGTTCGTAGTAGGTGGATCGCAAATCCTGAAACGGAAATTGGGGATCTCTTGATACGTCAATGCGGAGCTTGCGGAAAGGGAACAGCCGCTCGCATTGTCATCGCTATTGACCATTGTGGCCGAGTAACTTACTGAATTGGTATTGAGCAAGTCGTCACCACCGGGTGGGCTCCCGGCCGGATTATCATAGCAGATCTCCACAACAAGGTTGGAAGTGCCATCCCAGTCATAGGGCGTATCCAATGTGAACTGATTGGAAAAGCCCGAGTTTGTACTTACAGATTTAGGTGTAAAAACGGTTGTCAAACCGGGTACCCATCCATTGGCGGTTGTAAGGGCGTCCTGATTTGTGCACCCCATTTTGATGGTGAAGTTCTCGTACTGGCCACTGCTCCCTTTTGTATTGACATCGAGGAATAACTGGACAATGGTACCTGCTGAAATGCCTGCGTTATTCAATTGATTGGGCGTTAACAGCATTTGATAGCGGGTATCCTCATTTGAACCAGTAAATGGCGTCCCTTGGCCCTGAGAAGAACTGGAACCATATTGCTGGATTTGCGGCTGTGTTTGGCAACCATTTACAGAAGATCCACATGGAAGAGAAAAGATATCTGCATCAATATTAACAGTGTCGCCCGGGCAAACATTATTCTTATCAGTCTGGATTTGCACTTTAGGAGCAACGCCACTGATATTCACTGTTTGTTGGCCTGTATTGATACAACCCGAATCCGATTGGATCTGCACTGTAAAGGTGGTTGTTGTATCGGGCTCGGCAGTGGGCGCTTGGTCATTGAATGCAGTTGTGTCCTGCAAACCGGAAGCTGGT
>PXTV01000142.1:0-5801 GCA_003022985.1 Bacteroidetes bacterium SW_11_45_7
GAATTGAGAACCTTCCCCTTGAGGTCCTCTGCATCATTGTCGTTAATGACCTGAAAATCGACCTTGGGAATCGGATCCTGCCAAATAAGGTCCTCTTCAGGAACCTCAGGGCCTAAGTACCGCTCTTTTGGCCCCATATCCCTGTGAACGAGTTTGAACCAGGCGCGGGCAAATGCATCAGCAAATTCATCCGGATTGTTGTAAAAATGCCTGGCAATCTTTTCGTATTCAGGATCAACCTTCATAGAGATATCTGTAGTAAGCATCATCGGGGCTTCTGTCTTGTTGGGATCGTGGGCTGATGGAACAGTGCCGTCACCCGCACCATCCTTCGGCTGCCACTGATACTTGCCGGCAGGACTTTTTGTCAATTCCCATTCGTAGTTAAAGAGGTTTTCCAGGTAGCCCAAATCCCACTGGGTTGGTTTGCTTGTCCAGGCCCCTTCTTCACCATCAGTAATGGTGTCGTTTCCTTTTCCGGAACCGAAATCACTGAGCCAGCCCTGGCCTTGATTTTCGATGCTCGCACCCTCCGGTTCAGTACCTTTATGATCCAGTGCGCCAGCTCCGTGAACTTTGCCAAACGTGTGACCACCGGCAATGAGAGCAACTGTTTCATAATCATTCATCGCCATGCGGTCGAACGATTGACGGATGTAATCAGCTGCCAATGCAGGATCGGGGTTGCTATTGGGCCCTTCCGGATTGACGTAAATCAAGCCCATGTGATCAGCGCCTAAGCGGCCAACCAATTCACCATTCTCATCGTGGCGGTTATCACCGAGCCACTCTTGTTCGGGTCCCCAGTTGATGTCTTTCTCGGATTCCCAGATATCCGGGCGGCCACCACCAAAACCAAAGGTCTGAAGGCCCATCGACTCAATGGCACAGTTGCCTGCAAGGATCATGAGGTCAGCCCAGGAAAGTTTGCGGCCGTATTTCTGTTTGATGGGTTGGAGCAAGAGGCGTGCTTTATCCAGATTGGTGTTATCCGGCCAGCTGTTGAGGGGAGCAAAGCGCTGATTACCTGTGCCACCACCACCGCGGCCATCTGACACACGGTACGTGCCGGCTGAGTGCCATGCCATCCGGATAAAAAGACCCCCGTAGTGACCGTAATCTGCAGGCCACCAGTCCTGAGAAGTGGTCATCAGGTCGTAAATGTCTTGTTTAACTTGTTTCAGATCGAGTTTCTTGAATTCTTCAGCATAGTTAAAGTCCGGGTCCATCGGATCGGACAGTTCGGAGTGCTGGCGCAGCATATCCAAATTGAGCCTATTGGGCCACCACTCGTAAAGAGATTTCTCATTGCCAACAGATTGGCCGGACGCCACACCCGAAAACGGGCATTTGCTTTGGCCATTTGTGCCGTTTGTTGCTGTCGTTGCTTGTTTTTGTTCCGCCATGTTGATTGAAATTTAAATCAGATAATTAAGTAAATATAATAAGAGTTTTGACAATTGCTGAGCAAAAAGCTTGTTCAATTAGTTGTTGCAAGTGGTGATTTGTAAAGGTGATAAAATGTTTTTGATAACCAAAATCAATAATAGTTATATTTGTATAAACAAAACTTATAGATGACTTTACAGCAACTGAAATACATCATTGCGCTGGACAATTACCGCTATTCGGTTACTGCGGCTGAAAACTGTTTCGTTTCCCAACCCAATTTAACGATGCAGGTGCGGAAGCTCGAGGAGGAAATAGGCGTTACCATTTTCGATCGGGACAAGCGGCCCATGAAACCTACACCAGCCGGAGAAAAGATCATTGAAAAAGTGCGGAAGATCATCGATGAAGTTGATGATCTGAAGGCGTTTGTCAGCAATGAAAAAGAATCGCTTACCGGTGAATTTCAGGTTGGTATTATTCCCACTTTAGCCCCCTATCTTCTACCCCGGTTTCTCCCCTCCTTCCTTGCCCAAAACCCCGATACTCACCTCAAAATCCAGGAATTACAGACCGAGCAGATCATCTCTCAACTCAAAAGCGGTATGCTGGACTTCGGTTTGCTTGTGACGCCCCTGAATGAAAACTCAATAAGGGAGCTGACTGTATTTTACGAACCTTTTTTGTTGTATCTGCCCGATCATCATGAGCTGGCTCAAAAGGAGCCATTGGATTCAAACGAGCTGAATGCCAATGAAATGCTGGTTCTGGAAGAAGGGCACTGCTTTCGGGAGCAAGCCCTCAATATATGTAAAAACAGGCAATCATCAGCATCAAGAGGATTCGATTATCACAGCGGATCGATCGATGCTTTAAAGGGATTGGTTCGCCATGGTGTGGGCTACACCCTTGTGCCGGAGCTGTCGGTATTGGATGAGCTCAATGCTCCCCATGTCAGGCGATTTTCTCCACCTGAGCCCGTTCGGGAAGTGAGTATAGTGGCTCACAACAGCTTCTCCAAGGAAGCCCTGCTTGAAAAAATGCACGACAATATCCTTGCTTCAATACCGGAACGCTTTCAGAAAATGCACAAAAGAAGGCGCATTGAATTGAATTACTAATGCAGGTAACTGAGCTCATTGAGGTTCATTCCCCGGAGGTGCCGGGAAAAAGTCATTTGTCCGTTGCTTATAGGCTTCAAATTGGGGGTTGCCTTTGTACTTCCTCTCAAGCATGGGAATACCGCTCACCTTCAGCAAGAGAAACGTTACAGCAATTGGACTGACAATGGTCCACCAACTTACGGGTGCAGCAATAAGGTAAAGCCCCCACCAAAGGACAACTTCCCCAAAATAGTTCGGGTGGCGTGTATAGCGCCACAGTCCGGTTGTCATGATTTCGCCCGGCTTCTTGGTCCTGACAAAGCGGGCCAACTGCCAATCGCCAACCGCCTCAAAGAAAAAGCCAATTATCCACACGATAGTGCCAATAATTGTCCAGGTACGTAGGTCAGGGTTTGATTCATAGACCATAATGATGGGTAATGCAATTATCCACATAAAAATCCCTTGCAGCATGTAAACCTGAAAAAATGCTCGTGTTTTTACCCATGTCCATTCATCGCGCCATTGCCTGTAACGCCAATCTTCGCCATTATGGCGTAAAAAGATATGGATGGCCAAACGAAGGCCCCACATTGTTACCAGCACAGTTACTATCCATTGCGGTAATGTCATAAGCGATTGCAGNNNNAACATAAACCATGCTATCACCACAAAACCCAAACCCCAACCGATGTCCACCACACTGTTATCGCGCAAATAAGTGCCGAGAAAAAACCAGAATAGCATGTAGCAAAAGATGATGAGTGCAACGGTAAGCATGATAGATGTTTGAACTTATAACGTTATGAAGGGGGGAATCATTAGCACCTCATCATCTAAAGGTCATATAAGTAGAGTGAAATCAGATTGGTAATGAATTTAGCAAGGAAGAAGCTTACATGGAAACCAAAGCGATGTACAAGCCGGAACATATCGACCTGATGGCATTTTCCGGAACTTAGGTATCAGAATCCCGGATTAGTATGCTACACTGACCTTTTTCCGTGTGATCTCTTCTGCTACCTTGATGCTTATAATGTAAGCGCCAGGGTCTATGCCGCTCATAGTAAGTGTGTAGGATTGATTAGCAGCAGGCCAGCTTTTTTTGTGAATGTCCTGACCAAGCATGTTGTGGACTGTCACCTCAACTTCTTTGTTAGCTTGATAGCCAATCAATTCAATCACTACATGATCTTCAACAGGAACAGGATAAAGCTCAACATTCGGTTCTGTTGATGCTGCTCCACCAATGGACGTTTCGATGGTTGTGTCAACAGTACCACGCGCTGTTTGGGAACAGCCATTTTGATCGGTAACAGTGACGGTGTAAGTGCCCGGGCAAAGTGCTTTTGCTGTATCAGCAGTTTGTTGATTCGGATCGTCCCATTGATAACTATATCCGGGTGTGCCGCCAGAAGCCTGTACCCATGCCTGGCCTTGACAAGTTGCCATTTTGAACGGTCACAGCATAAATGCCGGGACTCAGGCTTGTAATGCTGTTGCCGGTCTTACCATGCGCCCACTGATAGATGACTGGGTTTACAGTATCCGTCACTGACAAATTGATGGAACCATCTTCATCACCATTGCAGCTTACATCGTTCACATCCGGTGTTATATCCGGTCGGTTTCCACCTTGTCCCACGGTTGTCGTTTCGGTAGCGGAACAGGCGGAGCCAGGATCAACAGTTACGCTGTATATACCCGGCCCCAAATTGTTTACATCCTGAGTAGTATCACCTGTCGACCACTGATAATCTGAGGTTCCGGACGTATTGGTGACGGTTAAGTCAATAGCACCGTCCTCACTCCCTTCACAACTTACATCCTGCACATTGGGGGAAATATTGGGTGCCTGCCCGCTCGAAGCCACGTTCACAGAATCGATGGCTGTGCACGAACTGCCGCTCTGTACTGTTACACTGTAATTGCCTGCCTGTAAGTTACTCAGGTCTTGTGTATTAGCCCCATTCGACCATTGATAATCAACGGTTCCTGAAACGTTGGCTACTGATAAATCCACTGCACCGGTGCTACCGCCCTGACAACTGGCGTCACTAACAGTAAAGGAGAGTGATGGCTCATCTGTTACAACAGCTTTTACCTCTTGGCGATCACTGCGACACGGGACTTCCTTAACGTTCCAGTCGTAGAAGTAGTAATAGTAATCATCAGCATTGCCACTTGTGGTATTGTTGCCAGTAATACTGACGAATCCTGAAATATCATAAGGATAATTAGCGCCTCCATCATTGCGGTAAAGGTTTACTGTACTGCCAGTCACTTTTAAGAGGTACTGATCACCCGGGCTGATTTGAAAATCGAGCGTGATCCTGCTTTGGCCATTCGGAATCGTAAGGGTTTTAGATTGAAGGACATTGCCGTTTTGGCGCAACTCGATGGTGCGCTGGGCATTCATATCTGAAAAGACCTTTACACTTTTGAGGATCATCGGCTTTGAGACATCGAACAAGCAGCCCCAGTTGTCGTTCGAGTCGAAATAACGGCCGCTAAAGAGGTTATTATCAACCGGGCCAACGGATTGAACGGGGGTATTTTCCACTTCTTCAACGTAATAACTTGTTGTATTAGAAAGTGTAGGGGTAGTCAAAGTGGAGCCGCTATCAACGAGCGCTCCATTGTTCGGTGCATCGTACCACCTAAGTTCACCCCCGCTGCCACTTGCCGATAAAGACAGCCAACCGGAGCCGCAAATGGTATCGTTACTGCCGCTTGGTGATTGAGCAATGGGGACTTCCAAAAATTTCGATGCCGTATCTTTTGTGCCGGCACTATCTTCTACCACCGGGATTGTTAACTGACGAGAGGCTATTCCCATCGCCAAAATACCACGTCCTCATCGAGTCGTTAAAGGATTGGTTTGTCAACGTTACGCTCCCGTCACAACTTTTGTTTTTATTCATTGTGAAAGCAGCCGACACCAAATTGCCAGGATTGTCAACAGCCCCGTTCGGCAGGCACGAAGCCATATCGTTGACGATGGCGTCACTTCTGTTGGAACCGTTTAAACAGCCACCAGTATTGTGCAAGGCAACCACTAAGTGGTCGTTATAGCCGAGAACAGGTGAACCTGAACTGCCACCCTCAGTATCAGCGTAGTATTCGACACGCCCACCTTGGTCTATACTCACGATCTCGGCAAAGCCACCGGTTTGGTCATCATTAACGGATATCTTTTTAGGAATACCGCTCGGGTGTTGAGGAATGTAGATGCGCTCACCAACATTAGGACCATTTGAGCGCAAACTCAAAAAACCGTAGTCGTTAGTAGGATTGACGGGCAGTTTG
>PXTV01000142.1:5825-11736 GCA_003022985.1 Bacteroidetes bacterium SW_11_45_7
GTATAATCGAGCCCCTGATCGGTGCAAACGAACGTGGATGTCTGAGCAACCTGATCGATATTGCTTTGCGCATCGGAGCCATTGCAGGTACTGTGCTGATAATTGAACTGAAATACCAAGCTGTTGGCCGTGTTTTGATTGTCAACGCAGTGGTTGTTGGTCATCACGTGGCCTTCTGTGCCGAGCAGCCAACCAGTGCAAAGAGTGTTGCCGCCCTGGAGGATCTTGCAAACCGCTTTCCCTTTTTGGAACAGGGGCGTACCATTATAACAAGCAATTTCCTCTCGATCGTTACTGCCACAAACAGACTCGTAAACGTTTTCCTCAAGATAGCTTTGGGAATAGCCATACCCTGCTTTGTCGATTTTGAAGCCGTAATCATTATCGGCACCTGCGGAATAAAGCCGTACAACGGCATGATCGGCAAGTATGGGGAGGGCCCAGAAATTGCTGATGGTGCGCTCACCGCCTGCCACCCATTTACCGCCACCGGCATAAACGATCTCCTGGTCAGTTTTCGGGCTCGTTATGACAACGTAATCATCATCCGCTAACTGAAAATTCGCAAAATGAATGCGCACATAAGAAGAATTGGGAGAGTGAAACTCCTTCTTAAAAACGTAACCACTGTCCTGAGCTGTTTGATAGGGATGATTCGTTTCAACATTCATCTCGACTATTTCACCAACCTTCATCGTACCTCTTTGTGCATCTACTATCGATGTACAGAAAAGCGATATCACAAGGACGAGCAGGATTCTTTGCATAAGCATAAGATCAAATTATTTGTATGGAGGATATGTTACTACCCAAACTAAGATTTACAAGAAAATTATAAGACAACTTGCCTATATAAATTAAACAATTTTTTTATAAAATGGTTCAAAAGATTGCATACCTCAATTGATATAAGCCAGCAATATTCAAAACCGACATTATAAATTGCTTTTTTCAATACCCTATCGAATTTAATGGATTTCTACGAGTGATGAAGGCATCATCATAGGAAAATTGTAACGGTGTAGTATTGGTGACAAATCGAACTCAGTCAATGAAAATTGAAAATCATTTAATTGGATAGTAATTTTTTTTGCATAAAATCATGATCACTTTCTTTTTTATTGGAAAAGAGAGCAAGGCTTTTCGCTAAAGCCGCTTGAATTTTAGAAGTTAAATGCGCATTATCCGGCTCTGATCAAGGATAGTATTACTACTGATTGGTCCTTTTTTGTAAATGATTGATAGTAAGCCTGCAGTATGGCTTGTCAGTTCAATAAAGACAAGATCAATATGGCTCCAATAATTTTTGGTTGAAGCAACTATATTTTGGATTTTAAGTGAGCAATCATCGAATTTGGGGGAAGTTCAGGAATTCCGGTAAATTAGCGTGTTTGTCCGAATCAGCAATGAATCAACGTTTTCGAATCATCATTCAGCCATTGGATCGCATTTTTACAAAGCATGTACGTTACCTTATCGTTCTGTTACCATTAGTGGTTTTTGTATCATTAGGTGTTATTTATCAAAGCTCCAACAGCAAGGAACCCGACAGGCCATCATCTGACAAGGCATCCGGCAGTGCTTCTTTCTCAACTCAACTCAGGGACAGATGCCCACCCGGTTTCGAGCTTACTGACAGCAACACTTGTGAATGCCGGCACATGTACCAACAATACAAGAATCTGCAAGGTGCTGGTGTTGGCGGCCTGCAAGCCGGCTTGCCGGAAGCGCGTGATGGATTTTCGCCCCAACAAATCGATTTAGGACGGCTCCTTTTTTTCGATCCGGTGCTGTCAGCCGACAGCAGCACCTCCTGTGCAAGCTGTCACAAGCCCGAAAAGGGCTTCAGCGATGGGCGCGGCCGTAGCATGGGTATGCACGAAAAGCCCTTGCAGCGAGGTGCACCATCATTATGGAATGTCGCATTCAAGAAGTCCTTTTTCTGGGACGGGCGCGCCTCCACGTTGGAAGAGCAGATGCAAGAAGCTCTCTTCAACGGAGATGAGATGGGCAATACAAAGGACAGCCTCCTTGCCGCTCTCAACAATGACCAGGCTTATCAGCTACTTTTCAACGAGGCATATCCTGAAAATCATGGCGGCCAAATCACATTGGAAGAGGTCTACACAGCCCTTACAGCTTTTCAGACCTCTTTAATTTCACTCAACAGCCGCTATGATCAATACGCTCACGGTAATCACAATGCGCTGAGCGAGCGGGAGATCAAGGGCCTTAATGTGTTCCGCTCCTCGGTGGCCCGCTGTGCGGAATGCCACACCCCTCCTCTTTTCACCAACCGTCAAATTGCTGTAATTGGAGCACCTGCTGCCGATGGAGCACCATTCGATGAAGGCGCACAGGCTACATTTGGTGACTCGAGCTTGCGTGGTGGCTTTAAAGTCCCCACTTTGCGTAACATTGCCAAAACAGCTCCCTATATGCATTCTGGCGCTTTTACAACTTTAGAAGGTGCTATTCGATTTTACAATAAAGGTAGAGGCCATGCTGTACCGGAAGGCGAAAACCTCGATCTGCATTGGCTCATTCACAATCCGGACCTTAAAGACAAAGAAGTCAAGCAACTTGTCGATTTTCTGAAAACCTTAACCGATCAACGTTTTAAGCCACAAGTGCCCGAGCAATTACCGTCTGGACTCCCCCTTGTTCACAAACACAAAAGGAGTTCATGACCAACCGCTTGGTAAATTGTAAATTGACACAACTTGCAGTAAAATATAAAAACCAATTTGTACTTTTCTCTATAATGAGTAAATCAACATCCCTATGAAAACCATTTTATCTATTCTTGGTGCACTAATTGGCGCTGCTCTCATGTTTGGCGTTGGCTTCTATGTATCCCAATTTCTTTTTAAAGAGGACGTGCCACCCCCTCCCCCGCCCGACTATTTCAGTGAAACCAGTGGCGGAAGCCGGGCGGACCTTACAGGTGGCGATCAAAAGATTGTAGAAGTGCGCGATGGTGAATCCATACGGAATGCTGTTGCAGATGCCGAACCGGGAACCATCATCCGTGTTTACCCGGGCCGGTACAATGAAACCATCTTCATCGACAAAGACTTCAAGATCATGAACTACAAAGGCAACGGTATTATGGGCCAGGCAGGCAACAATTTCGTGATACGCAACAACTGGGTGAAGGATGCAGGGATTTACGGCATTTTTCCCGAGTACGGCAAAAACGGGCTCATCGAACACAACATCATTTCCGGTATTGCCGATGCTGCCATTTACGTGGGCATGTGTGATAACATCGATGTGCGCTATAACGAAGTGCACGACAACGTGGCAGGTATCGAGATCGAAAATTCCCGCAAAGTCTTGGTGGAAGGAAATTATGCCCACAATAATGCGGGTGCGATTTTTGCCTTAATCACACCCGGCCTGCCCATCAAGAACTGCCGCAATGTGATCTTCCGCAGCAATTACGTCATTAATAACAACCACGAGAACTTCGGTGAACCCGGCTCCATTGTGGGGAAACTACCCAAAGGCACAGGGATTATCGTCTTAGCCGCTGACAAAGTCACAATGGAAAACAATATTGTGATGGGCAACGATAACGTAGGTATTGCCGTGACCGATTTGAGTTTTACAGATAACATGGATAAAGATCCCAAAACCGATCCCTATCCGGACAGTTTAGTGATCCTTGACAATTTAATGGCCAATAATGGAAATAATCCCGTTGGTCAGGTAAAAACACTTGGTAAGGCCCGCATGTCCTACAAAGGGTTGGACATTTTAGCAATGGGTGGCGGTAAAGGGAGTTGCATCAAAGACAGAAGTCGTTACCGTACCTGGGGACTCGATGGGTATGGTGCTTGCCCGCCCACCACTACTACAGGAATCCAATCCTATATGCTCGATAAGCCGGCAGAGCCCAGAGATGTGGATAAAGAGAGGGAAGGAAAGCTTGTATATTATGGCGTTTGCAGTGGCTGCCATGCGTACGATACAAGGTTGATAGGTCCCAAAGTAACTGATATCCAAAAAATTCGAGCCGATCAACAAGCGCGATGATTACCCCGAGATGCCGCCCCAGGGGCATTTGGACAAGGATATGAGGTTAAAAGTGGCCCGGTACATGTTGTCACTGGAAGAAGGTGATTGACATTACCTCATCGCAGCAGTACCGAGCTCAAGCAAAAAGCGCAATGTATCGTAATCATCCGGGAAATCCGTTAGTGAAGGTTGTTGGGTTGTGCCAAACGGAATGGCACTCTCGTGAAGCTGTTCCTTGCTCACAATCGTTTGGACTTGTTCCGTCTTTTGTGCAAGCTTGGCCTGTAACTCGTCATGTGTTTCGTAGTATTCGTAATGCAGCATGGCCATAGGGGAAGCGCATTGCTCGTGTTCCATCAAAATGAGATGATCGTTGGCCATGTGGGGCATTTCATTCATCACGAGCACGGCCTTGTTGTAGTCGTAGTTGTTCTTGTACTTCTCATGGTCAATGATCGCCCTGTACTCATCCATAACATCCCAAAACTTCTGGAAATCGTAGCCATAGGGCACATATAATTTGGCCACGTTCCGGCAACCGAGGCCAAAATAGCGGAAAATATCTTCTCCAAGGGCCCGCAAGTCATCTTGTGTTTCATGACCGGTCAAAACGGCCACGCCATTCCTGTTCTTGCGAATGATCCCGGGATATTGCCCAAAATAGTATTCGAAATAGCGCGATGTATTATTACTGCCTGTAGCAATCACAGCATCGAATCCGGTCAAGCGATCAACAATTGTTACCTGATTTGCCAACTCCGGCTCAATGTCTTCGAGCAATTGCAGAACTGCCGGCAGAAGCCGCTCATCCTTTGACGATTGCTTTACGATGGCGTGATGCCCGGCAAGCAGTACCATTAACAAGTCGTGAAAACCAACTAACGGCACGTTGCCGGCCATGACCAGCCCCACTTTCCAGGGGGCTTGATCTTTGGCTATGTCCGGGTATTGATTGACAAGCGCTTCGAGCTTATCCTTAGCCAGAAATTGTTCGGCAATTACGGAGAGAGCATAATTGATATCTTCCGTTGTAAACCACGGATTATCCCGGTTAGCCCGCAGAGCAGCGAGCTCTACCTCTTTAGGATACGCTTCAATTTGCCGCCCTAATTGATGGAGAGCATCAATTTGATGGTGAATTTTTGCCAAAACGCGTGAACGATTTACAGGTTTTCCTTTGTTATTTAGAAGAAATCTAAATAATGAGTATTATCTTTGCTGCAAAATAACCAAAAATACGAGTGAACCTATGGCCATCATGATTACAGACGAATGCATTAACTGTGGGGCTTGCGAGCCGGAGTGCCCCAATAATGCAATTTACGAAGGTGGTGTTGAATGGGCCATCGCTGATGGCACCAATATCTCCGGTGAAGTGACTTTGAAAGATGGCACCAAAACCGATGCCGAAACCCGTCACGAACCGATTTCCGAGGATTTTTATTACATTGTTCCGGATAAATGTACGGAGTGCGTGGGCTTTCACGAGGAGCCCCAGTGCGCTGCCGTTTGCCCCGTTGATTGTTGTGTACCCGACCCGGACAACCCAGACTCGGAGGAAGAGCTGTTAGCTCGCAAGGAAAAGCTGCATCTTGAGTAATTGTTGTAAATCCCAAAATCCTGATAAGCAGTCCATTCGGGCTGCTTTTTTTATGTTATACTTTTGAGATGACCCGTCCAAATTCTTATTCTTCCTCATCACCTTCTTCACGCCAGGTTTCACACTCTACCTTGTAAACACAAATCGCATTTTAAAATAACACGGCTACGTGTTCCAACGGTTGAGGGTACAAAAATGCGGCTAAAGCCGCTATCATGAATTGATTGTTACCCGTTGGCTGAAGCCAACGACAATGAATATTGAAAATTCCGGGCATTATCAATTGCC
>PXTV01000143.1 GCA_003022985.1 Bacteroidetes bacterium SW_11_45_7
CGCGACCACCTCGGCGCCGATGCCCCGCGCTACCTGATGGGTGTTGGCACACCGGCCAACATGCTTGAAACGATAGGGCTCGGAGTAGATATGTTCGATTGCGTTATACCCACACGAAACGGGCGCAACGGGATGTTATTCACCAAGCAAGGCATTATCAATATCAAAAACAGGAAATGGTGCCATGATCTCTCACCTATAGATGAAGAGGGGGAAGCAACCGTATCGCGGCATCATACAAAGGCCTATTTGCGCCATTTGATCCTTGCCGGGGAAATGCTTGGTTCCCAAATAGCCAGCTTGAACAATATCAGCTTTTACCTTTGGCTGATGCGCGAAGCGAGAGAACAGATATTAAACGGCACTTTTCACCGTTGGAAAGAAAGCGTTACACCACGTTTGATGCAACGTTTATAACTACTGATGTTGAAGCAGATCGATCTCTACATCATCCGCAAGTTTCTCGGCACATTTGCCTTTGGCATATTTCTTTTCATTCTTATAGCCATAGTAATCGATCTTACTGAAAAGGTAGACGACATTATTGAAGACGACATCCCTATCGATAAAGTTATTTTTGGTTACTACACCAACTTTATACCCTACATTATAGCTCTTTTAACCCCTCTCTTCATATTTATTACCGTTATTTTCTTTACCTCACGTATGGCCTCAAATATGGAAATTATAGCCATTTTGGGGAATGGCGTTAGTTACTACAGGATATTAGTGCCCTATTTGATGGCAGCCGGGCTTTTGGCACTTATGCTTTACTACGCTAACCACCGGCTCATACCTCAAGCCAACATGAATCGCATCAAATTTGAAAACAAGTACATGCATAGTGTGGATCGTTTTAATGAGAAAAACCTCCATATGCAAATTGATACAGGCAAGTTCATTTATATGAAAACCTATGATCACGATGATAGCACCGGCTATCATGTAACGCTGGAAAGGATTAAAAATGGGGGCTTACTAAGCAAACTGAGAGAAAAGATACAACCATTAATCTTTACCCTAATGACATTAGTAGATCAAGAAAGATAAAAGAAGCGATGCCAACTTATAAACTCCTGGAGTTGATTGAGCAAAAAAGCCAAAGGGGTACACAGGGCATCGAATTTTTGCAGGTGGAGCGCTATCGCAGAACGGCAGACGCATTTGCCATCCTTGTCCTCACCATGATTGGCGTATCGATTGCCTCCCGTAAAGTGAGCGGGGGCATCGGCCTTCATATCGTTTTAGGCCTGGTGATTGCTGCTGGTTTTATCGTTTTCAGCAGGTTTTTCACCACATTTTCAACAAATGGTGACCTTCACCCTATTCTGGGCACTTGGTTTCCGAACATCATCTTTTCCGTATTGGCAATTATTCTTATCCGGTTTGCACCAAAATAAAATTGAACACCAATACAAGCAATGGTCGTAATCATGGAACCATTTATTTCTCCCGGAGTTTAAAATGGCACATCCTCATCCTCCTCGTGACTTTTGCTCTGCTCATCGTTATTGCCATTATCATCCGGCTTTTGATTCCAAAAGCTATCAGCCGATTCTTTTGATTCATCCTCATCATCCATTTCGTTTATCTTAGAGCCACGGGTAATCACATTAGAACCTTCTCCTAAATCATGATCGGATGGAGCCGGAAATGCTTGACTCCCATCTTCATCCAGATTCAAAAACTTGGCATACTGGCTCACGAAACGCAGGTAAATATCCACTAAAGCTCCGTTCCTGTGCTTAGCTACGATTACTTCAGCAATCCCATTTAGCGATTGTCCTTCGTTGTCTTCCAATATCTCGTAATATTCCGGGCGATACAGAAAGACAACCAGGTCGGCATCCTGTTCAATTGCACCTGATTCGCGCAGGTCGGAAAGTTGTGGCTTTTTATTACCCCCTCTTGTCTCAACAGCTCTGCTCAGTTGAGACAAGGCAATAACAGGCACCTCAAGGTCCTTGGCAATATTTTTCAGAGAACGGGAAATGGAACTGATTTCCTGTTCGCGATTGCCCGATTTGTTATCCGTTGAGCCGGTCATCAATTGGAGGTAGTCAATAATGATGAGCCCTATGCCGTGCTTTTTCTTCATCCGTCTGCACTTGGCGCGCATCTCAAAGATGTTCAATGCAGGCGTGTCATCAATAAATATCTGCGAATCCGAAAGACTTCCGGCTTTTTGCTGTAACTGGACGTACTCAAATTCCTTCAGATTGCCATTTTTTAGCTTATCCTGCGGCAATTCGGCCTCTGATGAAATCATACGAGTGACAAGCTGCTTTGACGACATTTCCAGAGAAAAAAGAGCCACGGGATACTCGTAATCAATGGCAGCATTTCGCGCAAGGGAGAGCATAAAAGCTGTTTTCCCCATACCGGGTCTTGCCGCCATAATGATTAAATCGGAATTCTGCCAGCCGGCAGTCACCCTGTCCAGCTCAGGAAAACCCGAGGGTACTCCTGTGAAATCTTCTTCCCTGTTCATGAGGGTCTCAATCTCTTCCATGGTTCTGGCCAGGCGGTTACCGATTTCCTCGTAGCTCCTGCTCAGGTTTTGTTCTGTGACAGAGAAGAGATCTTGCTCTGTTTTATCCAAAAGGTCCAGCACATCGGTTGTGTCTTCATAAGCATCTTTTATAACATTATTGGATATACGGATTAACTCACGCTGAATGAACTTTTGGAGGATGATCCGCGCATAAGATTCCACATTTGCGCCAGTACCTACCTTGGTTGTCAAATTACTTATGTAGTGCGATCCGCCACATTCCTCGAGCTTACCATCTTTCTTGAGTTGCTCCGTTACTGTGAGAATATCGACCGGCTGGCTTTGCTCAAACAGTTTGCATATACTATTAAAAATATGTTGGTGGGCCTCTACATAAAAAGCTTCCGGCTTTAGGATATCGATTCCATTGGAGAGGGCATCTTTTTCAAGCATGAAGGCGCCCAGGATAGCTTCTTCCAAATCGCGCGCTTGGGGTGGAATTTTGCCGGGTTCATGAGGCGATAACTGGTTACCTGTTTTTTGGCGTTGGTACTGCCCTGCTGACCTAATTGGAACTTCCGGCTTATCTGGCATTTGGAGTGGATTTTGGATTTATTAAAGAGATGCTGGGTAAAGGTAATGAGGATGCTTCATTGAATACAAGCGTTAGCAAAAGGAAAAAAGTGCACATAAAATTCCCCTTATTTTCCACATCATTCTCTCCAAAAGTTGAGTTAACAACATATTATCCACATACCCTTTACCAATACACGCCTATTTTCTTGTGATGTGAACTTTTTAAGCATCTTTGTAGACAAAATGTTACTGACATGTGGAAACCGCTCCCATGTGTGTGGAAAATTGAGGTTTATTTTGTTGATCAAATGTGAACACGATACGCTCTGCTTTATTCAATTTTGTTTCTAATCATCTTTATGATCGAACACACAGAAACTCATTTTACCAAGCTTTATATTAACTACATATCAATTGGTGATAAGTGAGCCATTAAAAAAGCTAAGCACGATTGTGCTAAAATGAAAATAAATTAGCGGGTAGCACTCCGGAGATTTACAGCGCCCTGGATAAGTTGCAAAGAGGATCATGATCCATTGACAAACATAATGACTACCTTGAATGAAAAGCGTGGCATCTTTTAGGCCGAAAACGGTCGAGTTGACGGAAATGGATATTTCTTAAGGTAGCGCAGTGAGTAAAAAAACAGGGTGAATGGCCTTACCCAAACTATTGGTGTTACTATCTGCTTCATGAAGTGCATTGTATTGAAAGAATTATTTTGTCAACCTTTAAAAGATTTTCGTTTACAATATTCCGTAAATCCAACTTACCTTAGAAGTTGCAACAATTTTACACCCATCATGCAAAACATCGCCTTATTTCCCGGCTCATTTGATCCCATGACCATTGGTCATGAAGATATCCTCAGGCGGGCTTTGCCGTTATTCGATTGGATCATTATAGGGATTGGTCACAACAGTAAAAAGCAATCACTATTCCCCCTTCAACAACGTTTATCCTGGATCGAGTCGATTTTCTCCGATGTTGATAACATTGAAGTGACATATTA
>PXTV01000144.1 GCA_003022985.1 Bacteroidetes bacterium SW_11_45_7
CTAAACAGTCATCTTCTTTTCCTCGATCATCTTGCGCAGGTTGATGAGCGCATAGCGCATCCGGCCCAGAGCTGTGTTGATACTCACATCCGTTATCCTGGCTATCTCTTTGAAACTGAGCTCGGAATAGTGGCGCATGATGAGCACTTCTCTTTGCTCCCGGGGAAGTTCATTAATGAGCTTCTTGATCTTGTTACGGCTTTGGCCTTTGATCATCTCATCCTCGGCATTATCCTCATCGAATACCAGGATATCGAAAATATCGAACCCATCGCCTGTTGCTACTTTAGGCGCTCGCTTTGTCTTGCGGTAGTAATCGATGCACAGGTTATTGGCAATACGCATAACCCAGGGCAGGAACTTGCCTTCTTCTTTGTACTTGCCGGAGCGAAGTGTGTCAACCACCTTGATAAATGTTTCCTGGAAGATATCCTCGGCCAGCGATTCGTCCTTGACGAACATGTAGATGGAACTGTAGACCTTATCTTTATGCCGGTCGATCAGGATGTTGAGCGCGGATTCCCGGCCTTCTAAATACTGTTGAATGAGTTGTTTGTCGTCCGTTTGGTCAGTACGCATAATGATGAGATTTTAAGGTGAAAAATCAGCGGGATGTTGCGATCCCTTTTGTGCTCACCTGTATCTCAAACACTGTGCCGAAAACATAAAACCACTTCATGGCGTGAATCCTGAAAAAAGGGGCCTCAATGATCTCCCATTTGTCTACTCTTTTGAACAGTATGTTGTCCACATTGGTGGGGAGGAGTTGGGTGATGAAGGTGATTCGGGTAATCGGGGAGCATCGTTCGTCTCAATCAATTGTAATGCCCTTTTCAACTTGCAATGTGGATTTCGTTGGATGTTACCTTGTTGATAAGCCGGTTCTTTTTGTCGATTCTTCTGGACCAAGAGCCCTTTTGATGGTGTTTGAGTGGTTCAGGGTTACCAATTCCCTTGAAAGGATTACGCTTAATGTCTTTTAGTAAGTCTCTGATTTTATTGAATGTCTTCACATCTTGGAGAGCCCATTGACAATAGTGCTCAAAAGCCGTTCCATCAAATACAAACTTCGTCATTGCTTCTATTTGCCCGTGAGCTTGTTAGAATACTCTTCTAATTCCTCCTCCGTAAAAGACACAACATTTTCGCCTTGTTCAAGATTGTTAATGGCACGGTCAATTTTATCCCAATATTCCTGCTTGCTCTCTTTTTCTCGTGCTTTTGGTTCTTGAGTTGGCTTAACGGTCACCTCGATTTCTTCTTCTTTGCTGAGCAAGGTCTTCAGGAGCGCGGTTAATTTGGGCACTTCACCGGATTGAATTCTGAATTTCATTTGCATGGCAATCAATTTGATCAAGTGATATTAAGAAAATTATGGGTGTGAAGCCGTTGGTTGAGTGCTTCGATTATTGAAACAGTAAATTTGCCCAAACTATTCGATTCAGGATCGTGTTTACTGACAACTCAATTACCCAATCACCATAATTACCAATTCAACGAATTCCCATGGCCACCACCACAGCCGAAGCTAGCGAAGACGCCATCTTCCAGCTCGACCCTAGGCGCTACATCATCATCAAAGGGGCACGAGTCCACAACCTGAACAATGTGAATGTGGCCTTTCCGCGTAACCATTTTATCACTGTTACGGGCGTCTCCGGCTCAGGGAAGTCATCGCTTACCATGGACACGCTCTATGCCGAAGGCCAGCGAAGGTATGTGGAGAGTTTGTCCTCTTATGCCCGCCAATTTCTTCACCGCATGAACAAGCCGGATGTTGACTACATCAAAGGCATTTGCCCGGCCATTGCTATTGAGCAAAAGGTCACAACCCGCACTTCGCGCTCCACAGTGGGCACACTTACCGAAGTCTACGACTACCTGCGGCTCCTTTTTGCCCGGATTGGCCGTACGTATTCGCCTGTCTCGGGCGAGGAAGTCAAGAAGAACGATGTGGGTGATGTGGTTGATGATATCCTCTCGATGCCCGAGGAGACGAAAGTGCAGATCCTCATTCCCTTTAGTGCACCCAAAACCAAAAAAGAGCTCCAGAAAGAACTGGACTTACTGCTTCAAAAAGGCTACACGCGCCTGTGGATCGATGGGAAAGCCCATCGTATCGATGACTTGCAGCAAGATCCCTCTCCCATAGGCAAGAAAAAAGAGCTCTACATCATCATTGACCGTCTGGCAGTCAAGCACAAGGATGAAGAAACGAGCAGCCGCCTGTCCGAATCCGTCCAAACTGCTTTCTTCGAGGGCGATGGTGATTGCTATGTGGATATTGTGGACGAAGGCGTCCGCAAGTACACCAACCGCTTTGAGCGGGATGGAATGACATTTGCTGAACCGACCCCCCGGTTCTTTAACTTCAATAGCCCGTATGGCGCTTGTGAGCGGTGTGAAGGATTCGGCCACATCATCGGCATCGATGAGGATTTGGTGATTCCCGATAAAAACCTTTCTGTTTATGAGGGAGCTGTAGCGTGCTGGCGCGGAGAGAAAATGCGCAAATGGCAGCAGGACTTCATCAAACATGCCGTACATTTTGATTTTCCCATCCACAGGGCTTACAAGGATTTAACGGATGAGGAGAAAGCGCTTTTATGGGAAGGGAACGATGAGATCAGCGGGATTGATGACTTTTTCCACTACCTGGAACGCAAGAGCTACAAAATCCAATACCGGGTGTTGATATCGCGCTACAGAGGGCGCACAAGTTGTCCGGACTGCGGAGGTTCCCGCCTGCGGGCCGATGCGCAATATGTTAAGCTCAACGGCAAATCCATAGCTGAGATCGTCCAGATCCCGGTAAAAGAGTCGCTACCCTTTTTTCAATACCTCGAACTCAACGAGCACGAGCAACAGGTGGCGAACCGGCTATTGGAGGAGATCAATAACCGCATGTCCTTCATGATGGATGTGGGCTTGAGCTATTTAACCCTCAATCGCCTGTCAAGCACCCTTTCAGGCGGTGAAACGCAGCGCATCAACCTCACAAGGGCACTTGGCAGTAACCTTACCGACTCGCTTTATATTCTTGATGAACCGACTGTTGGCCTCCATCCCCGCGATACGGACCGCTTGGTTAAAGTGTTGCCCTCCCTGCGCGACCTGGGCAATA
>PXTV01000145.1:0-1598 GCA_003022985.1 Bacteroidetes bacterium SW_11_45_7
TGGTGGTTTCCCATTTTTTATTAATATAAGTCTGTCCTTCAGCACTATTTAAGAAGAACAATAACATTGTAGCTAAACATAAAAGAAGTGTGTTCAAAATCTTAAGTGCCTGATGAGGCTTACGAGGTTTCATATTTGATAAGTTTTTGTTGAGGAATATTCTGTTATTAATGTCATAAGCGATGTGTAAAATATTTGTAACATTTTGCACCAAATTTCAGATACAAAAAAACCTGTTAATTTTCTCATTCTGCCATAAAATTCTCTATTCAGGAGCATTCAATTCATTATAATTAACAATAAAGATTGCCCGATTCAGAACCGATAATGCAGTTTTAAGTAAATCATTCATGTAATAGTAAAGAACAGTTAGCATGTTTTAAGAACCAAAATTGAACACCATAGAGTGTATACCATCATGCCTCCCCCAACCAATACACACACTTGAACGTACATTTCTGAAGCTATGTTACTATTAAAGTAATTATGTAACTTTATGAACTATGGCACAGCTGACGAAGAACTTAAAGGTCTTCGATGAAGAAGCGGAGCGGAAACAAATTCTGAGGGAGTACCGTAAACTACTGAGAAAGGGGCGCGATCGCTTTGACAATGAGGACAAGAAGCAAATCCGCCACGCCTTTGAGTTAGCGCTCGAGTCACACGAGGATATGAGGCGGAAGTCAGGGGAGCCCTATATTCTTCATCCCTTAGCTGTTGCCCGGATCGTTGTTGATGAAATGGGGCTTGGGCGTACGGGCGTTGTTTGTGCCCTCCTTCATGATGTTGTGGAAGATACTGAAGTCAGCATTGAGGACATTGAGCGCCGGTTCGGCAACAAAGTGGCCCGTATTATAGATGGCCTGACGAAAATAGCTGGCGTCTTTGATCTTTCCACATCAGAGCAAGCTGAAAATTTCAGGAAGCTCCTTCTCACCCTGGCCGATGATGTGCGCGTCATTCTTATCAAATTGGCAGACCGGCTGCACAACATGCGCACGATGCAGACGATGCCGCGCAACAAGCAACTCAAAATTTCCTCTGAAACGCTCTCCATCTATGCCCCTTTAGCCCACCGGCTGGGTTTGTACATCATCAAAACGGAATTGGAAGACCTTTCCATGAAGTACACCGAGACGGAGATGTACAAAACCATTGCCAAGAAACTGCGCGAAACAAAACGGGAGCGCAACCGCTACATCAACCGCTTTATCAAACCGTTTAAGCAGGCATTTCAGGAAGAGGGCGTCAAATGCAGCATTTTCGGCAGGCCCAAGTCCATTTACTCCATTTACAACAAGATGAAGAAAAAGTCGGTTTCTTTTGAAGAAGTTTACGACTTATTCGCTATCCGGGTGATTTTGCATGACGTACCGCTCGAAAAAGAAAAAGCGGCCTGTTGGCACGCTTATTCTGTAGTCACCGATCATTATTGCCCCAACCCCGGCCGTTTGCGCGACTGGATTTCGACACCAAAAGTCAACGGTTACGAGTCACTTCATACAACTGTGATGGGGCCAAAAGGGCGTTGGGTAGAAGTGCAGATACGTACCGAACGCATTTCAATGTCATTTCCTGGAGTACGAGTCTGTTGAATA
>PXTV01000145.1:1614-4732 GCA_003022985.1 Bacteroidetes bacterium SW_11_45_7
AAATACAAGGAAAACGACAATAGTAACGGTGCCGATAATGGACTTGATGAATGGCTGGGCAAGATAAAGGACCTCCTCAAAAATCCCGAATCCAATGCGCTCGATTTTATCGATAACTTTAAACTGAACCTTTTCAACGAGGAAGTTTATGTGTTTACGCCAAAAGGTGAATTGAGGCGTTTACCGGCTAAAGCAACTGCCCTTGACTTTGCCTTTGACATCCACTCGGAAGTGGGTTCTCATTGTATTGGCGCTAAAGTCAATCACAAACTGGTTCCCCTGAGCCACCCTCTGAATAATGGCGACCAGGTTGAGATCATCACATCGAAAAAACAGCGGCCTACGGAAGACTGGCTTTCTTACGTGGTGACAGCCAAAGCGCGTTCATCCATCAAATCTTCCTTGAAAAAGGAGAAGAAGGAAATAGCTGACCAGGGTAAAGAAGAACTGGAACGGAAATTAAAAAAGCTATCCATCCCCTTCACATCTCAAAACTTGTCGGAAATCCTGCGGCTCTACAAATTAAATGGTGCACAGGATTTCTACTATGCAATAGCCAAAAAGAAAATCGATCTCAGTTACTTAAAGGAAGGCACAGTTGAAAATGGCAAGTTAAAATTCCCCAAACCGGAAAAAGAGGAAAACAAGCAGAATGGAGAGGAACAACTTACCGAAAAACAGATCGATAACTCCATCAAGGAAAAGCTGCAGGAAAATGCCGAGCTCCTCATTTTCGGGGAATCATCCGATCAAATTGCCTATTCCTTTGCCAAGTGCTGCAATCCGATTCCCGGGGATGATGTCCTCGGGTTTATTACCGCCACAAACGGCCTGAAAATTCATAAAACAAATTGTCCCAACGCCATCCAGTTAATGGCCAATCACGGGCACAGGATTGTTAAAACAAAGTGGACCCGTGAACACGAAATAGCATTCCTTACCGAACTCAATGTTAGCGGCATTGACGATGTTGGGGTCATGAGCAAAATATCCGATGTGATCAGCAAGCGCCTCAAACTTAATATGCGCTCGCTTTCTATTGATAGTACAGATGGCATCTTTGAAGGAAAGATCATGGTTTATGTGCACGATACCGAACAACTGGAGTTGCTCATCCAGAAACTGGAAGAATTGGATGGTATTCTTTCAGTTACCCGCTCTGATTCATGAGAAAACCTGAGAAAGCTCATGGAAAAACTTGCTTTTCTCAGTAACTTTAGCTACATTAAACCATTAACTAACTCGTTATGGCAATTCCGGCAACAGATTGGAATATCAATGAGGAAATAAGAGAGATCTTTGCTACTTATCTTGAAAAGAATAAGCAGCGAAAGACGCCTGAACGTTTTGCTATTCTGGAAGAGATTTACAAACGGGATGATCACTTCGATGCTGAAACGTTATACCAGCACTTAAAGGAGAAAGAATACAACGTGAGCCGGGCAACGGTCTACAACACCCTTGACCTGCTTGAATCCTGCGAGCTCGTTACAAAGCATCAATTCGGCAATAATGCCACTCATCAGTATGAAAAGGCTTACCGTTACAAGCAACACGATCATATGATCTGTTTAAATTGCGGTCAGGTTCTTGAATTCTGCGATCCGAGAATCCAACAAATCCAGTCCAAGATCGGTGATTTGCTCAATTTTGAAATCAGCCATCATTCACTTGTACTATACGGCATTTGCCAGAAAGAACATTGCCCGTATATGCAAAATGAACAAGCTAAAGAAATCAACAACTGACAGGATCATTATGGCAAATGATCTATTTCTTTATAAACCAATAACTTTGCAATAACCGATAAGGTAAGGGTAAAGTTGATTTTTATTTGACTCTAAAACGTTTTGCATGGAATTCACGTTTAAAAAAGATCAGGAGAAGGATATCACAATCGTCAAATTGTCCGGTAATCTGTTGGCAGAAGTGGAGTCAAAAGACTTTTTGGCCCGGATGACAGACAAAATCAATGAAGGGGAAGTCAATTTCATTTTTGATCTTTCGGATATGCAGTTTATCAATATTTCCGGCCTTGGCATGCTCCTTACTTGCCTCACCAAAGCGCGCAAAGCGGGCGGTGAAGTGATCCTTGCTGAAATCAACAAGCAATTACAGGATCTATTGGCCATGACAAAGCTGAGTTCTATCTTCACAACATCATCATCCATGAAAGAAGCCATGCAACAATTCCAAACCAGTGCCTAACGTTTAACCATTTACTAAAACCTTTCCCCGGATACTCATTGTCATTACAACGCCCCCTCTATCTTATTACTTTTACATTAAACCATTCATCTGAAGTTCGCTGATCATGTTTGTAGATGTTTTGCTGGGATTGCAATGGGGAGATGAAGGAAAAGGGAAGATCGTAGATCACCTGGCTCCCCACCACGATATAATAGCCCGTTTTCAGGGTGGCCCCAATGCGGGTCACACAATCGTTTTCAATAAAAATCAGCACATCCTCCATACCATTCCCTCAGGCATTTTCAGGGAGGATAAGATCAACATCATCGGTAACGGTGTTGTGGTTGATCCTACTGTGATCAAAGACGAGATCGAGGCCATAAAAGCCGAGGGGGTGGATGTGACAAAAAACCTTTACATATCCAAGCGGGCGCACCTCATCCTGCCCACTCACAAAGCACTCGATGCTGCCTCAGAAGCACGGAAGGGCAAATCGAAGATCGGCTCAACACTGCGCGGCATCGGGCCGGCTTACATGGACAAGACTGGCCGTAACGGGCTGATGATAGGCGATATTTTATCCCCCGGGTTCAGCAAGCAGTACGAAACGCTTAAAAAGAAGCCCAAGGACATGCTGCGCCACCAAAATTTCGAATACGATACCCGGGAGATCGAGCACAAATGGTTCGAGGGCATCGAACTCCTGAGGTCCCTCAATCTCATCAACTCGGAGATGTTTATCAACGACAAGCTGGCCGAAGGGAAAACCGTGCTTGCTGAAGGGGCGCAGGGGTCCATGCTCGATATCGACTTTGGCACGTATCCCTATGTCACTTCCTCCAACACCATTTCCTCAGGGGCCTGTAAAGGGCTCGGCATTCCTCCCAAAAAAGTGCGGGAAGTGATTGGCGTCTCCAAAGCCTATTGC
>PXTV01000146.1:0-3114 GCA_003022985.1 Bacteroidetes bacterium SW_11_45_7
ATGATTGCCGAAAAGGCAAGGGACCTGATTCGGGGCAATACGCCATTACCACCTGAAACGGTTGATTTTTACAGGGTTTGAATGAATGGTAGGATAACCTGCTTCCCTCACTGGACATTTGTTGCGAAATCACTGCTTGTTTGTCCTTAACCCAATGATAATTATTTTGGTCGGCTTGATTTTCTTCAAACCAACAAACACATTTTATATTTGGTGGTGGCAAATCTTGAAATTTACAAGTTCTATTTCAAAAAATAATAAATTATGAATCATTCAGCTCATATACTCACCTCCTCGCTTGTCTTGTTAATTGTTTTATCTATTGGCAAAAAGGCATTAGCTCAGGAAAACATCGGCATTGGCACAACAAACCCCGATGATCAATCCATTCTCGAGCTCTTTTCAACCGACCAGGGCTTCCTGCCACCGCGGATGGATTCCACTCAACGCGTAAGTATTCCTGTGGCGAGTGACGATGCTGGCTTGATGGTCTACGACCGTACCGACAGTGCCTATTACTATTGGGATGGCCTGGAGTGGAACAGCTATCCCGTACAAAATCCCAATGATGGCGATTGGACGCGCAACAATAACGATATCTATACAGCAAACCCTACCGATAGCGTGGGCATTGGCACAACGGATCCCACAACGCAGCTGGACATTAAAGGGGCTGATGTGACGCCCAATAGCGGGGCTATTAAGGTACGCGATGACGATAACGATATCCTCTACATGGACGGTGATGAGATCCAGGCGGGCATCGGTGGATCGGGTGGAGATGATGCCCTTTACCTGCAGGATGATATCACCAATGATGTGGTGATGGTGCGGGGAGGCGGCAATGTGGGGATTGGCACTTCTCCGGGCGCCAAATTGCACGTTGATGGGTCGGTTCGTTTTCAAAACCTTTCCAGTGGCTCTCAGAATCAAGTGTTGTTGGTGGATGGCAATGGTAACGTGAAGACCCGCAGTCTCGGTGGCGATATTTGGGACGGTGATGATGTGGCGGATAATGATAACGACCCAACCAATGAACATCAAACGCTATCGTTCAACACATCCGGTAGTACTGTAAATTGGTCCTTGAGCAATGATGGCAGCGGCTCGTTTACTGTGAGTGGTAGCGACAATGATTGGACAATCGGTAGCGGTGAGATTTATAATACCTCTGACAAAGTGGGGATTGGCATTCAGCCATCCAATTCAAATGATGATCATTTGCTGGAAGTAGCAAGCTCGCTCAATGATCCATCAGGCTCATTCGAAAATAACAGCACTGGTTTGAATAATATTGGCGTAGAAGGCGTATCAGATAATGATGGCTCAGGTGCAAGCTACTACGAAGCCATTGGCGTCTATGGCCGTGCAACCGGCAATCTCAATGATGGCATAAATGCTGGTGTTAAAGGATGGGCGAGCAATACCGATGACAGGAATTACGGTGTGTATGCTTATGCGCCCGGTGATCCCACCGGTACGGACTATGGTATTTATGCTGAAACCAATAACGATGGCGAGGATGCTGGTTATTTCAATGGGGATATTACAGTAACAGGAACCGTTAATAATCCATCAGACGAGAAACTAAAAAAGAATATAGAAGTTTATAGCAGTGCTCTTGCCAAGTTGGATCAACTTAAGACCTATGCTTATAACTTTAAACAAAAGGGGCCGCTGAACTTGCCCAAGGGCCAACATTACGGTTTTATTGCGCAGGAAGTGGAGCAAATCATGCCAGAATTGGTGAAGGAAAAAGTGCATGCACCGGCCACAACACAAAATGGGGACAACAAAATGACCAAGAAACGCTACAAAAGCGTGAATTACATGGAGTTTATTCCTCTGTTAACCCAAGCCCTCAACGAACAACAAAAGGTCATTCAACAACAGAAGAAGCAGATTCAGCAACTCATCGAGCAAAACAAGAAGCAGCAAAAGCAAATTGAGCAATTGATGGAAGACAAGTAATTCCCATTGCATCAGCTATTGTCAAACGCACCATTGCTACCTCAGATGAGCCATCACAAGCAACCAACAATAAAGACCGTACTTCTCTTAGCCATCAGCTTTCTGCTGCTGCCTTTTTTCTCGTACGCTCAAAACATCCTCACCAACAACGGCATTGACGTGGAGGTGGATTCAGGGGCGATTTTCTATATCAATGGCGATGTGAGCAATGAAAACGGGGGCGGATTCGATAATGAAGGCACCATCCACCTGACAGGCAATTGGCACAATATTGCCGGCACTCGCGGCTTTCTCAATAGCTCGCGGGGGCAAGTGATCTTCGAGGGCGACACGCAAATGATAGGCGGCACGGATACAACATTCTTCTACAACCTTCAACTGCAGGGAAACGGCCCCAAAAAGCTCGCTATGCATAGCGTTACGGAGGGTGTGCTCGGTCTCAACGATCGCCAGCTCGCCACTTCCACTTATCGCATGATCGTCACCAATACCGACACAGGCGCAGTTAGACGCACGAGCGGTTTTGTCAGCAGCATTGATACGGGCGCCCTTGTGCGCCAAACCGATACAACAGTTCCCTACCGCTTTCCTGTGGGGTCGGCTGACAGTGGGGGCCTCTACAGGCCCGTGACCATCCAACCCGATAGCAGCGATGCGAATACCTACAGCGTCCGCTTGGCCAATAGCGACCCGAATCAGGAAGGGTTTCCGCGCAGTAATGCCGCACCCGGCTTGTGTCAGTTGAATGGCAGCTATTATCATCGCATCAACCGGCTCAATGGCGATGATCCCGCCACACTCGGCTTTTATTTCCAAAATCAGCAGGATGGCTATTTCACCGATGTGGCTCATTGGCAAGGCCAGCCCCGTTGGGAATCAACTGCGCCCGTAAGCTTGACAGCGCAACCAGCTCCTGCCTTTGACGTGCTAACCGTTGCGCACCGGGACAACTTTGCCTTTCCGGCTTTTGCATTGGCAAAAGATGGGCCTCCTGTCGATGCGGGAACAGGTGATACGATCTGCCCTTCTGACACGGCTATGCTGACGGCTACAGGTAGCGGCCAATTGACCTGGAGCACGGGCGACAGTACTGCGAGCATTGCTGTAACACCAGACACCACAACCGTCTACAGTGTCACAGCT
>PXTV01000146.1:3147-5525 GCA_003022985.1 Bacteroidetes bacterium SW_11_45_7
GACACCAGCATCTGCCAAGGTGATACGATTGTGATCAATGGCATAAAGCAAACCACAGGTGACAACTATAGGGACACGTTACGCTCCACAAGTGGTTGCGATAGCATCGTGATCACGAACGTAACTGTTGACTCCTTACCTGTAGCCGATGCTGGTGAAAATGATACCATTTGTCGAGGTACATCAACCACATTGAATGCGTCAGGCGGAGTCCGATACGAGTGGAGCAATGATAGCATGGGTTCGTCTATCAATGTGAGCCCGCAGGTGGATCGTACATACCGTGTTACGGTAACAGACAGCAATAGCTGTACGGCAAATGATTCGGTGGCGGTTGCCATTAAATCCACTTATCAAACGTTAATCGACACGGCCATATGCGCAGGTGACACGCTTATGAGTGGAGGTGAGCCCAAGTTTTCTACGGGTGTGACCGCCAACACGCTGCAAGCTAGTAATCAATGCGACAGTGTGGTGATTACTGATCTTACGGTTTATCCTGCTCCGCCTGCCGATGCCAGCGAGGGCGATACCGTCTGCCGCGATACCAAGGCCATTATCAATGCTACCGGTGGCACGGATTTCGTGTGGAGCACTGGCGATTCAACCGCAACTATAACCGTTACACCCACGCAATCAACAGCTTACACTGTTACTGTCACCGATACAAACGGTTGTACTGCAACTGACAGCACTGTTTTCAACACCAAGCAGACCTATCAAACGCTTATCGATACAACGATTTGCGAGGGCGACAGTCTTTTCGCTGCCGGCAGCTATCGCGACAGCAGCGGTTTATTTACGGATACGCTTACAGCTGTCAATAGCTGTGATAGTATTGTGACCACCGATCTGACAGTAGCGCCTTTGCCGGCAGCAGATGCAGGCCCTGATGACACACTCTGTAGCGGGAGCACAGTTACACTGACTGCCGGTGGCGGATCACAGTACTTCTGGAGTAATGGCGGATCGTCATCTTCGATCCAGGTAGCACCTGAAGACGACACGACTTACATGGTTACAGTAGTGGACACGAATAGTTGTCGGGCAAAGGATAGTGTATCTGTTACAATGCAAAACAATTATCAAACCATCATAGACACGAGTATTTGCCAGGGTGATACGCTAATGATCGAGGGTGTACCCCGTACAACGGGCGGCACTTATTACGACACGCTTACAGCTATTGATGGTTGTGACAGCATTGTGACCACCGATCTTACTGTTGAGCCATTACCCGCTGTTAGCGTGAGTGCGGGCGATTCCTTGTGTCCCGGTGAATCGTCCTTGCTAATAGGAGCCGGCAATGGCACCTTCCAGTGGAGCACGGGCTCATCAGCACAGCAAATCCAGGTGCAGCCCGATTCCACAACCGTGTACAGCTTGACTGTCACCGGCAACAATGGCTGTTCAGCGAGGGATAGCTCTCAAGTAGTTGTGTTTGATCAGCCCACTGCCGATGCCGGCCCTGATCGCATCATTTGCACAGGTGATACAGCCACACTTGCAGCGGCTGCTTACGATAGCATCCAATGGAGCACGGGCAGTGCTGATACATCCATTCATGTCTCGCCAACGGCAGGCACGCACTTATACACGGTAACTATCACGAATACAAATGGCTGCAAGGATAGCGATTCGGTTCAAGTAACGGCTATTCAGAATCCGCAGGTAAACCTGGGAGCTGATCGCTCGGTGTGTGGGGGCACTGTGCTGGACGCCCAGAATTCAGGGGCCACCTATCTGTGGTCGACAGGTGACACCACACGAACAATCACGGTGACGAAGAGCGGAACCTATAGCGTCAAGACCAGCTATGGTAATAACTGCTCTGCCATGGATACGGTGGCCATCACTGTCAAACCTGTGCAAACAGCAGGACTTGATTCCTCGGTAACCGCTTGTGGCAGTGCTACATTGGATCCGCAGGGCACTTTCCCTTCACTCAACTGGTCCACAGGCGATACGAGCCAAATGCTGACAATAGCGAGCTCCGGTACATATGCCGTCACCACAACCGACACGAATAACTGCACAGCCACCGATACGGCCGAAGTGACTGTGCTTCCGCTGCCCGATGTACAAACGTCACCCGATACGTCTATTTGCGAGGGAGGTTCCGTGCAAATTTCGGCATATGGCGGGTCTTCCTATGAGTGGGCTCCAGCTGCTTCACTGAATTACTTCTATGTGCAAAGCCCTGTCGCTTCGCCCGATTCGTCTACCATGTACACTGTGACTGTAAAAGATAGCAACCAATGCAGTGCAAAAGATAGTGTATGGGTAGCAGTGCAGGATACACCTCCACAGCCCTCTATCACTGCCACTAACGATACACTTACAACGGGTGGCGGCTTTAGCAGTTATCAATGGTATCG
>PXTV01000147.1 GCA_003022985.1 Bacteroidetes bacterium SW_11_45_7
GGGGTGTATGGTTAGCCGGAACCCGTTGTTGTATTTTTCCTGTCCCATCGCTTGCAGCCGCCTGGACATTCTTTCGGCATAGCAGAATTTGCAGCCGGCCGAGATTTTGCTGCAGCCGGTTGTGGGGTTCCAGGTCATTTCCGTCCATTCGATTGAAGATTGTGCCATGGCTATTTCTGTTTTTTATCAATGATCTGAGAGGCAATTTTCAGCCCACTTTTATTGTTGCTTGCAAAAAGTAAGTGGAAGATTGGCGTGTTTCTCGAGTTTTTTAAAACCAAAGGTGCTGATGTCACATATTTCCAAACATTATTTAACTGTTGTCTGTATAATTCAGCAACTCGTTCAATTGGTTTGTCCAGTTTCTCAATACTCTCTTGTTTGCCAAACAAGGTATTTGTGCTTTTATCCGCATAAAAAAGGTTATAAAGCTTAATCCGGGCATTACCAATTGCCGTCAGCTTTAGCTGACGGGTTTAAAAGCCTATATAACAGTGGCTTTAGCCACATTGTTGGCAGGAACCTCTAACCGGGTTATTCTATAATTGAAAATCAAACTGCCGATCAGTTAAAGTCTTTATTTGTCTGTAAAACAGACTACAATATCGGCATGAAGGATAATTTTTTTCTATAAATCAAACATAAATATCAATGGAATTACTACTTGAATTTTTTAAGGGACATCCGATTTTATTAGCGCTCATCTTTGTATGGGAAGCATTTTGGAAACTTATTGCCATGTGGAAATCGGCAAGAAAAAATCAAATAGTATGGTTTCTTTGTATTGCCTTAATCCATATAATAGGTATTTTGCCTATTATCTATTTGCTGACTAATGACAAAAAAGAAGAAGGCTGATATCAATATTGTAGATGATGATGTTCAGAAAGATGGATCAAAATTATACAACCAAAAAAATGACTGCTTCGGCAATGGCTATGAGGTTTCTCTCAACCGAATCCTGAAGAAGCGGGGATTGCTCGTAAGTTGCGAAAGTTGATGACGCGCCAATATAGTTCTGGATGTTGTCAATGGCGGTTTTGACATCGAAGAGCAGTTTTTTGATCGCCATGCTCCTATCCATAGATCTGAATCTTCTTCTTTTCCACTTCCTGAATGAAATAGGGATTGATCAGGGAGCGCTCGGTGATCAGTTCTACCTGGCGGCTGAAAAACTCTTCCAGCTCTTCTTCGAGCTGCCACAAATGCTCACCGCCTTCCACAGGGTCAATCCCTTCGATGAGATTCACCATGATGTCGATATCGCTGTCGTCCCCGAAGGCGCCCGTCAGCCCGGAACCGAACACAAAGGCGGTTTCGATCTTGTGCTTTTCAAAGATTTCGTGGACTTGCGCCAGCTTAGTTTCAATTTCCTGCTGGATCATGTTTTTCAATTCCGGAAGGAAGGTTATTTTGTCGGACGAACGTAATTTAGTCAACATTTGGAATATTTGATGGATGTAGTCTTAATTGCCACGCACACATTTGTTGGAAAACGGGGTTGTAGTGGTCAGGTTCATTCTCTCTCTGTAGCCAGACGTGCCGGTAATGTTTGATTGACACTTTGCTTTCATTTCTGTTATCTTCACAATAGCAGCCAAAAACAAAGAGCAATTCATCAGAGCTAAAAATAGAAAACAAGCGACATGTTACGCAAAGAACAGGTGCTGAAGTCCATTAAAGAGCTGCCTGATCAATTCACAATCGATGAACTTATCGACAAGGGTCATATTGCTCAACAAGATCGATGAGGGAGTTGAGCAATCGAATCGCCAGGAAACCAAATCGACCGAAGAAGCCGTGGAACATCTCAAGAAATTGTTGAAATAAGGTGGACACTTCGGGCTTTGGATGACATAAAACAGAACAATATCAAGACTTGAGTACAATTTACCAACAGCATTTATCAACCAAAACTCCTAATTTGTTCATTCAATAATCTTTGCTTGCCATGATCGTAGAAATCAAAAAGGGCGCTTCCAAAGAAGAGATCAGGGAGAAGATCAACAAGATGACGTCCAAAAAACAAAATGACCTGATGAAATATGCCGGCAAATTGAAGCTGAACATTGATCCCCTGGCATATCAAAAAAAAATGAGGGATGAGTGGAAATAGCTTGTTTGTCGATACCAATATTCTGATTTACTTTTTGCAAGGAGATCAGGATATCATTGAAATGATCTCCGACAAGGATTTGGTCATTTCCTTTGTAACGGAGCTCGAACTTTTATCGCTCAATCAGGAAAGTCAAGAGGCGGAGCAAATCATCCATGGAATATTGCAGAATTGTTTCATCATTGACCTAAACCAGAGCATCAAAGACGTAACTGTAGAGCTTCGCAGAAAGTATAACTTAAACTCCCGGATTCCATTATCGCTTCTACATCCTATTACTACAATATTCCTTTGCTTACTGCCGACAAGCAGTTCAAAAATGTAGAGGAGCTGGAGCTGATATTTTACCGGCTTTGATTGATCTTCATTTGGCGCAAGATTTTAATTTTGGTCTTGAATTGGGTAGGCGGGTTTGCAGGGATCAGGCATGCCTGATCCCTGCAAGATAGTCATGATAGGGTTGTTCTTCGTAGCAAAGAGATTTATCCCATGTTCAAACCCTGCCTGACGGCAGGCAGGCAACCACTTCCACCGGGTCGTCCCGATCCGTTGAGATCGGGATGACGGAGGGCTTGGTATGCGGGAGATTTCTTCAAAATCGTTTTCATCACCGCCAACTGACCGAGATTTTCTCCAAATGAGGTGCCTCTTAAACATTGAACCATTAACCCTTCAACTTTGCCACCAACGTCAACATCACCACCAACCACCACCCCACCCTTCCTGCAAACCGTAGCCAGCGAGCTGTTCCGTGAGTTCGGTACAGACATGGCGGAGATAGCTGTGGTATTCCCCAACCGCAGGGCGGGGCTGTTCTTCCAGAAAGAGCTGGCAAACGTAGCCGGGCAAACCATGTGGGCGCCCAAGGTGCTCACCATCGAGGATTTGTTCCGCGAAGCATCCGGTCTGACTGTGCCCGACCAGCTCACCCTCATCTTTGAGCTGTTCAAGGTCTATCGCCAGTACCTGCCGCAAGAGACCTTTGATGGCTTTTACT
>PXTV01000148.1:0-3082 GCA_003022985.1 Bacteroidetes bacterium SW_11_45_7
ACATCTTCTTTCTTTCATCTTCGTTAAAGACAAGATATCTTTTAGCGCATTGTGCCGTAGTTGGTGTCCTCACCAACTACTCAGGGCTGCTGGTTGGTGAGGAGACTAAACGGGGCGTAAAACAAAAGACCTCGTGTAAAAAGATCAGTTTTCTTGTCATATTCCTGACATGTTGAACTTATAAAAGCAAGATAGGGTAACATCCTTGTATTGGTGATTGCCCCTTAGTGTAAAAGCATTTTGAAGGCAAATGGATGAAATGATTGGGTGTCTTTAAATAGCACATTACGTCCCATCTTATTTGGCTATTTTGCTCTAAACCAATTTATTTATAAATTTACGGTTGTTATCTTAATCTATGTAAAATATCATGAGAATCTTTTTTTAGCGAATTACTTGTATTGAGAAATGATAAACCCGTTGTCGAATCATGCTTTAAGACTTGATTTTATGCATTCATGACTCATAAATAAAACAGTTCTGCCTATGCTAACCCCTTTCCAGACGCATATGAAAAGGTCTTTTGCAACACTTTGTTTGGTAACAGTACTTTTCGTGATTGGCTTTCAGTCAGCCATTGGCCAAATCAAGTTTCAGCAGTTTTACGACTACAGCAATACGGATAGAGGGTATGGCGTCACCCAAACCTCTGACGGCAGCCACCTGGTTTCAGGGGAAATGAATGTTATCGGGAATCAGGATATGGCCCTTCTTAAAATGAATAAGAATGGAGCTTTACAGTGGAGTAAAGTTTACGGTTCGAGTGGTGGTGAAGAGGCACGGGATGTGATTGAAACAGCCGACAGTAATTATTTGATAGCAGGCCAAGCTGATGCCGATATCACGCTCATCAAAACGCAACCGAACGGTGATACGCTTTGGACGCAGTCTTACGGAGGCCAATATACAGATGTAGTATATGATATTGAGCAAACCGATGACGATGGGTTTATTGGCGTGGGCTATACCGATAATTTTGACGCTGCTGCTTCTGTGGAGAACATCTTTATGTTTAAGACGGACGTCAATGGGCAATTGTGCCGTAGTTGGTGGCTATAGTATTGGTACGGGAGTGGCTCAAACTTCGGATGGTGGTTTTATATTGTCGGCTAAGAGAAGTGATCCTTCATCATCGAGCTCTCAGAAATTTGCAGTGCTCAAAACAGATGCGAATGGTAACATTGAATGGTCAAAGACATTGGATTGGGGGGCTCAATATCCGTCATCGGAAGCGAATGACGTCATTCAGACGTTTGACGACAATTATGTGGCCATCGGCTCGATCAAAGAATATAACGGAAATGCCCGCCAGGCTTATGTGGCAAAATTCAATCAAAATGGCAATGTGCTCTGGACACGTGTTATGGCAAGTGATACAACGGTATTTTCAAATGCTTTTGACATTGAACAGCAAGCAGATAGTTCCCTCCTTATCGGTGGCGAAGATAATTCCGCTGCATCGGGTACTGACTTGTTTATTGCCCGGATTCAGCCTGACGGAAGTCTCGATTGGACAAGTGCTTATGCGTCCAATTCGTATACAACTCCCCAGGCGTGTAATGATATCGCTCTAACTGACGATGGCGGATTTGCAAGTGCGGGCTCAGTAGTCGAATCATTCGGCACCTCTTATGAGCATGTGTATTTCATCAAAGCGGACTCATTCCTGGATAGTGGCTGTAATCAGGCGTCACCCAATTTTTACACAAGTACGCCACCTCTTGTTGCTGCGGATTCAGTATTCCTTACCGATACCATATCCGTAAGCATTCCGAAGAATACCTCATTGGAGACGCAAAGTTTTTCCGTGCCAGAAGATGTCGTTTGTCGTGATACGTGCCCCACCGTTATAGCGGATTACAGCGTATCAACGCTGCCTTCCTGCCAGGGTGATACAGCCCAGTTTACCAATAACAGTACCAATGCCGACAGCTTCCGGTGGTACAGGAATGAAACATTAGTGAGTACCCAGAGCGCGCCCATCCTTACATTCAATACAGCTAAAACCGATACCATCCAGCTCGTTGCCCTCTATGGCGCATGTACCGATACCACAACGGGCATTTATCCCATATCCCCCACTTACCAGGTGAACGATACAACGGCCATTTGCGAAGGCGACAGTATCATGCTGGGTGGCAGTTACCGAAGCTCCGAAGGGACATATTACGATACGCTTACCACGGTCGACAACTGCGACAGTCTCATTGCGACAACCCTTACCCTCGATTCAACCTATCAGATCATCGATTCCGTAACCATTTGCCAGGGCGATAGCATCATGGCAGGGGGCGACTATCAGACAACTCCGGGCACTTACAGCGACAGCTTCACAACCGTTAACGGATGCGACAGTATTCGCACAACCGTAGTGGGAGTCGATTCCAACGCTATAACCATCAATCGCGATACCTCGATCTGCGAAGGCGATAGCATTATGGTTGGCGGCAGTTACCAGACCAATGACGGCATGTACACCGATACACTCCCCGCAAATGCCGGTTGTGACACGCTTTTGACAACGACCCTTACAATCGACAGCGTATATCAAATGAGGGATTCCATTCGCATTTGTGCGGGTGATAGCGTATTTGCAGGAGGCAATTATCAAACGAGCCCGGGCACTTACTACGACAGCTTAACAACTGTTGCGGGTTGCGATAGTATTGAGGCCACAGTGGTAGAAGTGGACTCCAATGCCGTGACCATTAACCGGGATACGTCCATTTGCGAGGGTGACAGCATTATGGTGGGAGGCGATTACCAGACAACCAGTGGCATGTATACCGATACGCTTCCAAAAGCTGACGGCTGTGACTCGCTACTGGTGACAACCTTAACCATCGATGACGCTTACGACATCACGGATTCCGTTCAGATCTGTGCAGGGGACAGCGTGTATGCAGGAGGCGATTACCAGACGAGCCCGGGCACCTACTACGACAGCTTAACAACCCTCAATGGCTGTGACAGCTTCCGTACAACTGTGTTGGATGTGGACTCGAGTTTGATCACCATCAACCGTGACACATCGATTTGTGAAGACGACAGCATTTACTTGGCCGGGGCCTTCCGTTCCACG
>PXTV01000148.1:3107-6216 GCA_003022985.1 Bacteroidetes bacterium SW_11_45_7
ACCTGCGACTCGATCATTGCCACAACCCTTAGCATAGACTCCCTGCCTGCAGTGAGCTTTAGCGGCCTTGATAGTGTGTATTGTCTTGGTATTATTACGAAAATGCCTGATACAAGTTTGACATTAACCGGTTATCCTAGTGGCGGAAATTTTGCAGGGCCAGGTGTTTCAAATGGGGAATTTTATCCGGATTCTGCTGGAATAGGGACACACACGATCACCTATACATACACCGACACGAACAACTGTACAAATGCAGCGAGTCAGGATATACAAGTAAAGATTTGCGGGGGTATTGCCGACCGCTCCGATTCACCTTACGCGGTTCGTGTAAAGCCCAATCCCTTTACGGAGCAAACGCAATTCACTGTGCAGGGTAAAGGGGCCGTTGCTATCCAACGGGCTGAGCTATTCAGCTATACCGGGGAATTAGTGCGCTCAAAAGAGGTAATAGATGAGCAATTCACCATCCACCGGAAACACTTGCCGGAAGGGATCTATTTCTACCGCATCACATTGGATGACGGCTCTGCATTGACAGGGAAGGTGGTGGTTCAGTAGAAGGTTATTGCCCGGCAATAACATCTTCCTTGTAGGCCTTTCTGCCGTTGGTGTCCACAACTAACAACGAACAGGCCGTTTCCGGTTGTTCCGATTGATTGAAATGAAAATCGGAACAGGGCGGAAGGATTGTTTTACCTGTTTATTAGTTCATAGAAGCTGCAATAACTGCTCTTTCCAACGTGTGAAAATTCGGGTGCCAGAGAGAATTCCCCCTCTTGAAACCTTATTCGCCATGGCCACAGCTCACCATCACTTTCTTCATGAATCGTTCACCATCATTGCCTACGATGCGGCAAATATACATACCGGATGGTATGTGCTCAATATTCACCGATGTGCTTTGATGATGGACATCTAATGCTTTTCTCAAAACCCTATGCCCTGTCAGGTTTATCAATTTGATGGATTGGATTGTTTAACGATATTGGGTGTAAAGTTTTATTGACAAAAGAAGGATTTGCAAATTTAGTTCACATTTTGGTAACTAATTTTGTTTCTTTGTTGTTAGATTTTATGAGCATTGAGAATTATTGCAAAAAAAACATTAAGAAAATTTTGGCTTGAACATCCTGATTGTGAGGAGCAATTAAAGGCATGGTACCATGAGGTATTCAAGGCAGATTGGCAGAATTCAAATGAGCTACTACAGGAGTACCCGAAAGCGAGAATCATTCAAGGGAATCGGGCAATTTTCAAGATCAAAGGAAATCATTACCGGTTAATTGTTATGGTAAATTATGCATATCGAATCGTATGGATTCGATTTTTAGGTACGCATGCTGACTATGATAAGATCGATCCTAAAGAAGTATAACCATGACCATCCAACCAATCAAAAATAAGCAAGATTATCAGCGAGCTCTGCAGCGATTAGAAGAGATTTTTGACGCTGAACCGGGCACGAAAGAAGGCGATGAATTGGAGCTGCTCAGTATCTTGATTGACCATTATGAACAGCAAGGTGACGCCATCGATCTGCCGGACCCCGTAGAAGCAATTCGCTTTCGTATGGATCAATTGGGATTGGAACAGAAAGATCTGGCTAAGTTGCTCGGCTATAAGAGCAGAGTGTCTGAAATCCTTAACAAGAAGCGAAAGTTAAGCCTTAACATGATCAGGATACTGCAAAAGGAGCTGAATATTTCGGCTGACGTGTTGGTTCGCGACTATCAATAGTACAACACCCGGGCTCAAATTTTCTTCTTGATCTGTTGAATAGTCTCCTTAAGCTTTGGCATATCCGAAATTGTAGTGCTCCAAACCAGGCTGAGGGAAACGCCAAAATATTCATGAATTAAGATATCTCTCATGCCCGCTATTTCACGCCAAGGTATGTTTGGAAACTCGGATCTCCATTTGGTGGGAACATGTTTGATGGCTTCACCTGTAATTTCCAATCTCAGGATAATAGCGTCCTGTTTCTCATGATTTTGTTTAAATTCCTTTTCATTGATTTCTGAAATATAGGATTCAATGAGCTCTATCGATTCCCGTATATCGCTTAGTATCTCGCCCAGGTCCCGTGAACTCTTAATACGGGTATCTGCTCTTTGGCAATGACTTCCTTAAGGCTTGGCTTCACTGCTTCATATTCAAGCAGGTCGACTTTCATGTTCAGCGCATCTTCCAATTCCAGTTTAATACCGGCAAAATCCAGCAAACTGATCTTTTTGCCCAATTCAACAACAATGTCGATATCCCTCTCTTGACTCTCCTGCTGTCTGGCATAAGAGCCGAAAATACCCGCTTTGCGGATGGCGTGTTTGTTCAGGATGGGACTGATCCTCTTTTTAATTTCTTCGATATCCATGGGAGCAAAGTTGTTGAAGAGGAAAACGACAGTACCTGTTCAATAATTCAACAACGCCTTCATCCCCTCCGCCACTTTCTCCGCATTGGGGAGCATGGCTTGTTCGTAGTGCTCGTTAAGCGGAATGGCGGGTGTGTTCTCAGCGCCAATGATTCTGGGCGGTGCATCGAGCTGTTCAAAGCAGTTCTCCGTGATGCGGCCGGCTAAGGCTTCCGCATAGGAGTGGGTAACGGTTTCTTCCGTGATCACCATGCACTTGTTGTGCTTGCCAACCGATTCGTACACGGCCTCCTCATCAAGCGGATTGAGGGTGCGCAGGTCGATGATCTCCACCTGATCGTCAAATTTCTTAGCCGCATTTTTGGCCCAATACACGCCCATGCCCCATGTGATGACGGTCATGGTATCGCCTTCCTTTCGTTTGTCCTCCGATGCCTCGATCACCTTCCGGGCTTTGCCCATGGGCAGCACGTAGTTCCCATCGGGCTCAACTGTCTTGGCGTCCTCACTACCGGGCACTTTGGACCAATACAATCCCTTGTGCTCAAAGATGACAACCGGGTTGGGATCGTAAAAAGCGGCTTTCATGAGCCCCTTCATGTCTGCTGTTGTAGATGGGTAAGCGATCTTGACGCCTTTGATTTGCGCCACAACGGACTCATCGCTGCTCGAGCGATAGGGACCACCGCTGCCATAAGCACCCGTGGGCACGCGAATGACGGAACTTACGGGCCA
>PXTV01000149.1:0-1073 GCA_003022985.1 Bacteroidetes bacterium SW_11_45_7
AATAATCACGTCCGTATCATGTTCACAGGTGTGGGCGGTAACTATCGTCAGAAATATTATCGACGCCCACAAATGAGACATTCAGGTAACTGAGGAGTCCGACGGCGGTTCGAGATTCAAGATTACGGGCATCGATATCGACTCGTGAACATCCTGCCTCGATATTCTTGTGTCGCTGTTCGTCCCGGTTGAACCACTCACAGAACTGTTTTCTAATCGTAATATTTTTGGACTATCCAAGAGCCAGTTCATCCGGTGGCGCCTCCCGACAAAGAGACAGTTTACGAGAAAACGAACGAATTTATCGACACTTACGAGGATGGTGAACAAATCGTCGCAGAGGTGTTGGCGGTCGACGAAGAGGAGTCTGCCTGGCAGTTCGGTGATCTCTCGACCGAGACTGGTGAGTTCGGTGAGATAGCCTCGACAGTACTGGTTGCCTCCTCGTCGGAAGGGTACTATCTCAGAGAACCCGAGGCTGTCAGGGCCGCACTCGACGGCAATTCGTTGTCTGCGAACGACACCATGTTGGGGACAATCGAGGAGAGCGTTTCACCGTTACAGTTTGTCTCAGTCGACTTGCGGTCACTGGTTCCACTCGTAATAGCACTCGCGGGCGTGGTGCTCATGCGAATCTGGAATTACCCTGCAGTGTTCCAGGAGAATCGCGTCGTCTCTCCGGGAAACGACCCGTACTATTACAGGTACTGGCAAGAACAATTGCTCGCTGAATCCACGGGGCCGTTGTCGGTGGAGGTACTGGTGAACCCCCTGTGGAACACCGGGGACTGGAACCAGCGACCGCTGACACACGCCACGAACTGGTGGCTTACCGAGTTGTTCGGGGGGACGCAGTGGGCCACCCAGTTTGTCGTTGTCTGGCTTCCGCTGGTCTTTACTCTCTTTCTTGTGGTCATCCTCTACGCTCTCGCAATGGTTCTCACCGACGATTCACGGGTCGGCGTCGCGTCTGTGCTTGAGGTCGCCTTTGCACCGGGACACATTATCTACACTGGTATCGGTTCGTTCCACCACCGGGCCCACCAGTTTCTCTGGTTTGGACTGGTACTGTT
>PXTV01000149.1:1117-4221 GCA_003022985.1 Bacteroidetes bacterium SW_11_45_7
TATCTCTCCTCTATGCGGACGTGGCTCCTCACCCTGCTGTTCGGTGTCACACTCAGTCTGTACTTCCACTCCTGGGGAGGGTCTGCAGAGATTGCTGTCCCACTGGCTGGGTATCTCGGAGCACGAACATGGCTCGATGCTCGCAACGGTCTCCGGCCCAGTCTGAGTCTGCTTCCGATTGTGGCTGGACTGGTAGTTGGTGCGATTATTACTGACGGATTGTACATCCTCCACCTTGACCAACGTGTCAGTATGGACAGTAATTTCAGGCGGATGTTCTTCATTAGTGAACATCACATCCTTAATCCCATCCAATTTCATAAGGGCTTCTTGGATTTTCTCAAATTCTTTCTTGTCTTCAATATTAACGGTGAAGATCTTGCCGTGATTACCCGGGATCACGTTTTCCGAAAATAAGCTCATAATGTTATCCTGTTATTAGATTTGATAATGACTTTCAAAATGTTGCTTCCGTGTATAATGGTAATGATAAAAAATTCCATTGAAAAACCAAAGCAGATAGCATTTTCGGTAATCGAAGAAATCTTTTTTCAACAAAACCGATACCATCAATGATGTTCCGAACGATGGGTAAGAATTCTTACAACAACGTTGTTAATCTCCCCTGTCGTATGCAAGACACTCGCTAATCGCCCTCTTTTACCTGCCATTAACTTTCTGTTGCAAACCGGTGAATAACCGGGGAATAAAGAAATAGGAAGGAATAAGAGAGCATTTGTCTTTTTCTTGGATGATCTGCCGGGTAACAAATTGTAACTAACATTTTGTTAGTAACATTTTGTTACCTATATTTGGGGTATGCAGCAACCCTTAACCCCCTTTCCGCTGAGTGGCTACTTTGGCTCTAAGTACTTCTGCGACAGAGAAAAGGAAACGGAAAAACTCCTGGAGAACTGTCGCCACGGCCTGTCTACAACCATCATTTCCATTCGGAGAATGGGGAAAACCGGCCTCATCAAGCATGTAGCCGGTCAATTGCCTGAAAAGTGGGCGTTCATCTACCTTGATATCCTATACACCGAGAACAAGCCGGAACTGTTGGATAGCCTTGCAACAGCAGTTATCAACGCTATACCCGAAAAGGGGAGGGCGGGCAAGAAAGTATGGCAATTTGTCAAAGGATTGCGGCCGCTCCTTTCATTTGATCTGCTGACAGGCGCTCCCCAGGTGTCATTCAATGTAAGAAACAAGGAAGCGGAACAAAACATAACCGATGTTTTGCGATTACTGGAAAACCATCCTCAACCTGTCGTTATAGCCATAGATGAGTTTCAGCAAATTTTAAATTACCCGGAAAATCAGGTTGACGCCTGGCTGCGAAGCATCATTCAACAATTAAACAATGTCACATTTATATATTCCGGGAGCCAACAGCACCTGATGAATGATTTATTCACAACGCCATCACGGCCTTTTTACAGGAGCACACAACTATTAAAGCTCAAAAGCATTCCCCGGGAATCTTACCGCAACTTCATTACCAAGCATTTCAAAAACCATAAGCGGTCAATTTCAGAGGATGTTGCCGATGATATGCTGGAGTGGACAAAGCTGCATACCTACTACGTTCAGCTACTTTGCAGCAGGGTTTTCATGACCAATGAAACTACGATAACAAGGAATATCTGGCATGAAGAGGCCCGTAAAATCCTCGTGGAGCAAGAGCCCGTTTTCTTAGGCTACCGTGAAATGCTGCCCAAAAAGCAATGGCAGTTGCTAAAAGCAATTGCTACTGAAAGCACATTGAATTCGCCTACTGCTAACGATTTCATCAACAACTACCAGCTCGGTAGTTCTTCCAGCGTTTTAAGAGCTCTTGAGGGATTATTGGATAAAGAATTGGCTTACTACGATTTTGATGAAGAGGGAAATAAATATTATAGCCCTTATGACGTGCTCTTCGAGCGCTGGGTGCAGAAAAACAAAAAGCAATAGTTGCAGAGCCTTTATTGTTCGCTTATGAATCAATACTCCTACTGGGAACAAGATATCTACAGGCAACAGTACGATGTCATCATTATTGGTGCCGGCTTAACGGGGTTGAACACTTCTCTGGCCCTGAAGGAACATGCTGGCTCATTGCACATCGCGATTGTCGATAAGGACGTATTTCCTTCAGGCGCCAGCACGCGCAATGCTGGCTTTGCATGCTTTGGCAGCCCCACCGAGCTGAATGCCGACTTTCAGAGGATGGGGGAAGATGAGGTATGGCACTTGGTTGAGAAGCGCTATAAAGGGCTCCGGAAGCTCCTCAGTAAGGTTGACCCCACGCGTGTTGATTATTATCAAACGGGCGGGTACGAGGTGTTTTTCGATGAAGATGCGTCATTGTATCAGTCCGCATTGGCCAACCTCGACCATTACAATCATAAGCTTAAAGCCATCACAGAACAGGAGCACACTTTTTACATAGCTGATCGGAAAATTGCGGACTTCGGGTTTGAGGGCGTCAAGGGCATGATCGGCAATCCGCTGGAAGCGCAATTGCATCCCGGCAAATTGGTGGCCGCATTGCGCGAGCAAGCGGAGGAAAAGGGTGTTGATTTCATCACTGGCCTTGAGGTGACTGCTATCGACCATCACAATGATCAGATCCGTGTTGTTTGTCATGATGGTACAGGAATTGCTTCTCGCTCCGTAGTTGTTGCCAACAACGGCTATGCCCAACGTTTGCTGCCCGGTATCGATCTCTCGCCCGGTCGCGGACAAGTCATCGTCACCTTGCCCATTCAGGATCTTCCATTCCGGGGCAGTTTCCACTACAATGACGGCTTTTATTACTTTCGCAACGTGGGCAATCGTGTGCTCTTAGGGGGCGGTCGCAATCTTTCGATGGCCGAGGAGACCACGACAGAGAAGGGGCTGACAACGATTATCCAAAACAAGTTAGAAGAGCATTTGCAACATTATTTTCTCCCTCATCGCCCCTATTCAATCGAGTTCAGGTGGAGCGGTATCATGGGCTTTGGGAGCGGCAAAACCCCTTTGATCGAGGAGGTGCAGCCGGGCGTATTCACTGCCGTTCGCTTAGGGGGCATGGGGGTTGCCCTGTCAGCTCAGGTGGGAGACGAAACGGCCGGGAA
>PXTV01000150.1:0-2454 GCA_003022985.1 Bacteroidetes bacterium SW_11_45_7
AGTGGAATCCAGGTACCAGCGCACTTGATCATCGCCAACCATAAAATCCAATTGGTTAATGGAGCCGCGTTCATCTGGTTCAGAATAGTAAAACTCCGTGCTGCCGGCTTCGCGTTTTTGTTCAGCAAATGCCGTTTGAAGGTTTTTATAGGCATTGGGCCAAAGATGGAAGTAGATATGCTCGAGTTGATCAGGTGAATTGTTAATGTACTGAATCTGAAGGTTCCCTTCCAGTGTATGGTTTTGATCATCCAATTCAACCCGGACCTTGTAGTTTACTTCCTGTTGCCAGTAGTCCTGAGATTGGGCGTGGGTTGAAAAGGGCATCAAGAACAACAACCACATAATCAATCGTAAGCAATTAGGCCACATATCTGCCGTTTTTTTGAAGAATCTGTCGAAAAAATACTTACCAAAGGTCTGCATATGGGATGAAAGTACAGCATCCAAAACCTTTCAACCGGTTCAAACGTGCGGCAAAGATAGTATCCAAAAAAAATTGCGTTTCTACAAGATTCAGGGTATATTTGAATAAAACAGTTAGGGTAGCCTATGTACGAAAAGAATTTTGATAGCCCTCACAATGAGGAACTGAAAAACCTTGTTGAGCAGTATGAGTCGATGATTCAGAATAATCAGCAATTCTTCTTTGACGAGGGTGCTTATGAGCAACTGCTCACATATTACGAGGATCGCTTCGATTACGACAAAGCGATGGATTTAGCAGAACGCGCTATCGATCAATATCCTTTCTCATCTACATTTTTAGTGCGGAAAGCCCAGCTTCTTTTCGATGCCAAAGTTTCCTACGAAGCGCTTGACATTCTCGACAAAGCCGAGGTATTCGATCCTATGGATACGGGCATTTACCTCTTGCGCTGCGATATCTACCTGTGGCTCTCCGAACATCAAAAAGCTGCCGACTCCATTTTCAATGCACTTGATAAAGCTGAAAAAGATGAGCTGCCCGATCTTTATCTTGAATTAGCCGATGTTTACGAGGATGGGGAGAAATACGATCAAGTTATCACCTATCTTGCAAAAGCGCTTGAGCTCAACCCTAAGCATGAAGAAGCGCTGAACCGGCTGTGGTTCTCAGTGGCAATGACCGAGCGCTATGAGGAAAGCATCGATTTCCACAAGAAACTCATCGATGAAGAGCCGTATTCCTATCTGGCCTGGTACAATTTGGCTCATGCTTATTCGGGCCTTGGCCTCTATGAAAAAGCTGTCGAGTCGTTTGAGTTCGTCTATGCCATTAATGAAGCATGTGATTATGCCTATTGTGATTGTGCTGACATCCAGTCTAAATTAGGCCATTATCAAAAAGCTGTCGATCTTTACCTGGAGGCCTTGAATTACACCAAACCAACGCGTGAGCTTTACTTCAATATAGCCGATAATTACCAAAAGCTGTACCAGTTCCCTAAAGCTCGCTATTACTTCAGAAAAGCAGCCAACATCAACCCGAAGTTTGATCTGATATTCCACAAAATCGGTGAATGTTACAAAGCTGAAGGAAAGTGGGAAAATGCTATCCCGCCTTATGAACGGGCTTTTCAATTGAATCCCAATAAAATCGATTATCAGATTGCTTTAGGTGAGGTCTACTTTCAAACCGGACAATATGAAAGTGCTGCTCAGATTTACGAGCAGATGATGAATGTGGAGCCAAATGATGAGGCTACTTATTTTAAATTGGCCAAATCGTACTTTGAAACCGGGGATCAGGATTACGCCCTGTTCTTGATGGATGAGGCGGAAGAAAAATTTCACCATAATACCAATATCCTCTACCACAAAGCGGCTTTCCTATATTTGATGAGCCGCAGAAGCGAATGCATTGACATACTACACAATGCTCTTGCACGGGATTACGAAAGCCATACGCTTTTCCTTGATCTTGCTCCCGGGGCGTTTCAGGATGCCATCGTTCGAGACGTGATCGAATCGTATCAATAATCATTTTCCCGGGTAAATCGTTCGATAGAATAACACGGCTACGGGTTCCAATGGTTGTGGGTACAAAAAATGCGGCTAAAGCCGCTATAATGAATTGATTGTTACCCGTTGGCTGAAGCCAACGGCAATGGATATTGAAAAAACCGAGCATTAACAATTGCCGTCAGCTTTAGCTGACGGGTTCGAAAGCTTATAGATCAGTGGCTTTAGCCACATTGTTGGCAGGACCATCTAACCGTGTGATTTATGGATTGATTCATGAAGCAAATACCCTGTATAATTCTTTCAAATGACGTTGTGGCTTCGTGTCTCCCGATGAAAATCATCGGGAGTGGCTATCTCATGTTAATGAAATAGGGTTCATCACAAAAATGCGTACCTATAGCGTATATCAAAGACCTGACGGGTTGAGCCAATCTCGCCTGAGGCGAGACAAATAGAACAGAGGCGGTTTTCAACCCTACGGGTCTTAGTCAACCCGTAGGGTTTGGC
>PXTV01000150.1:2541-7632 GCA_003022985.1 Bacteroidetes bacterium SW_11_45_7
GAGCCAATCCCGCCTCAGGCAAGAGGAGACAGGTATACTTAGGTACGTGTTTTTGCGATGATCCTGAAATAGGTACGCATTTTTGTGATGAACCTAAAGTTTTTCTTACTTCCTTCTTTTATGTGCTATTGATCCCGGCTTGTGATGGTAGCGCTCATCAACAAACCGAGGGAAAAGAGCTAACCGGGGCAGAACCCTTATCAACCAACGAACAAAAAGAGGATACTGGTAGAAGTGAACAATGATCTTTTCGGGTTCTTAAGCATAAAGTAGAAAAAGAAGCTACTGAGACCCGCCAACGTATGAACAAAGTGCTTGCCGTGCTCAATGATAAATTCAACCTAGATAGTGCCCGAAAAGAGGATTTAAGGGAGAAAATCAAAAGCTGAGTGGTTTCAAGCATAAATTGAATAAGAAAATTGAACGGCTCGATAGCATCCGGGCAAAAGAGGCCATCAATCAGCTTGACCAGGCCATTCAACGTTTAGGGGAACAAGTACATGAGCTAATGAAGAAAGATACACTACCTTATGGCCGATAGAAAAACTTATTCGTACTCATTTTTCATCCGGGTCTTTTTTACTTGAGGCAGAAATACCTTATCTTAATAACGGTAAGTGAATTGTATTTTTAGATTTGGACGTGAAAAAAAGAAGAGTTTTATGACAATATTTGAAAGAAAAGATTTTGAGCGACTGGCTAAGGTTGATCAAGACCCAAGTGTGTCGATTTACATGCCAACCCATCAATCCGGCATGGAAACATTAACGGGACAGGATGCCAAATTGTTAAAGGATAAAGTTCATGAGGCCAGGGAGTGGCTCATAAAAAAAGGATACGAGAAGAAAGATGCTGATGATTATCTGCAAAAGGCCTATGACTTAGTAGAAGATACTTCGTTTTGGCGCCATCAATTCGATGGTTTGGCCGTTTTTCTTTCAAATAACTTCTTCGAGTACTACAGGGTACCACTTAGCTTTGATGATTTGGTAACAGTCAATCAAAAATTCGACCTGAAACCGCTTTTACCATTACTTTCCGAAAATGATCGTTTCTATCTGCTAACATTAAGTCAACAAAATGTCCGGTTGTTCGAAGGGAATGTGACGAGTCTGCGGGAGGTTGATATTAGTGAAAAAGCTCCTCAGAGTTTAGAGGAAGCACTTGGCAAGGAGGAGCCGGAAGATGAATTACAACATCATGCCATACCTCCATCTGGTAGTGGAGGCGCTACACAGCCGGTTTATCACAGCCATCGCTCAGAGGCACACGAAAAGCAGCGGGAACTCCGCAAATTCTTTAGCAGAATTGACGAAGGACTCCGGGAAGTGCTGCCTTCTGATCCAAACAACCGCACGCCCCTTGTTATAGCAGGCGTGGATTATCTTCTGCCCATTTACCGCGAGGTCAATAGTTATAAGTATTTACTGCCTGAAGGCATACAGGGGAATCAGGATCATGAAGTGCTGGACCGCCTTCATGAGAAGGCTTGGCATATCATCAGCACTCATTTTCACGATGATGTGGAAAAAACCAAAGAACGATTTAACAGGGTTTATGGCGCTGGCAAAGCTTCTGAAATCATCGATGAAATCATCGTCAATGCTCAATCCGGCTTAATTGACACCCTTTTCCTCGAGCGCGGTGTTGATTTTTGGGGTAAAGTAGACCTAAGCCAGAATAAAATCGAGCAGCATAAAAATTACGAGGATGGTGATGAATGTTTGCTGAATTTAAGTGCCGTGAGTACCATTCTTACGGGCGGACAAGTGTACTTGTTGGACAGGGATGATTTGCCTGTGACCAATTCACCCGCTGCTGCTATTTTTAGAAACTAATATGGGCAGAGCATTTTATGAAATTCCTATGTCTTGAATTCATTTCAAAATCAAATGAATCGCTGTAATTTGGCAGCTCAAAACAAACGTTTCCAATGAGTAACAAGATCCTGATCCCTGTTGACTTCTCAGATGTGTCCCATAACGCCCTGGAATACGGTGTTGCTTTTGCTGAAAGCATCGGGGCTGATGTAACGCTGTTTCACTCGGTATCTTACCCGGGTGCAGATCCCTTAGCTCCTGCCTATGATCATTCTGCAACAGTAGCTCAGTCCGAATTGATCAACCAACGCGAAGATGTTGCCCGTAAAAATATGCAAGAGCAGGTTGATCAACTCAAGCAACGTGAATCTCTTAAAGGGTCCATTGACTACGTGGTGGCAGTTGGCTTCCCTGTTGATGAAATTATCAGGGTAACAGACGAGAACGATTATTCCTCTGTTGTAATGGGTACAAAAGGGGAGAGCAATTTTGAAGATACTATCCTCGGTTCTATCACAAGCAATGTCATTCGCAAATCGAATAAGCCTGTTCTGGCCGTGCCCGAAGGGACCTCATTTAATGGCATCAACAACGTAGCGTTTGCTACCAACTATGATGAGGGGGATAAAGATGCTGTCCATAAACTATTGGACATCACGAAAAATTTCCCCGATGCACAAATTAAAGCCCTACACGTACGAGCTGAGGATGAAAATGATGAGGAAAATGCTAATCAACTGAAGGAAATGATCAAAAATGAACCTTATGGGGACAGGGTTGCCCTTGATTCTATTGAAAGTGATGACGTGGAGGAAGGTATCAATCAGTATATAGAAGAGAATAATGTAGATATTGTAGCAATGCTTATGCGCAATATGGGCTTTATACGCAGAATGTTTGACCCCAGTTTGACAAGAAAAATGGCTTTTCATACAAATGTGCCATTGTTGGTCTTTCACCACAAGTAAAAGCAAGAAGAACTACTCGTTACATTTGCGCTTGGGTCTTGCGCAATAGTGACTTGGATTTGCTACCTCTTAGCGAACTGAGTCCAATTCCTGTAAAATAATGATTTTTGGGATATGTTGCCGATAAGCAAGCAGTAATTATGGGTAGTTTTAACGATATTTATAAATAACTTATTGCTAAACGAAAAAAGTGATTATTATGAGCTCAGGATCAAAAGTATTGGTTTCGGTCTTAGTTGGTGCTGCGGCAGGCCTTGTTGGCGGTTTACTCGCGGCTCCGAAAAGTGGTGAAGAAACACGGGAAGCGAACAGGTTAAGAATGACATTCAGCAACAAGCTGAAGAAACCGTTCAAGAGCTCGAATCAAAGCGCGATGAGCTCGGCAATAAACTTAAGGAAGAAACTGATAAGGCAAGGAACAACTTCAGCTAATTAGTAGCTTTTTCTATTCACCAACACTATGGAAGAGCAAGAGAGAGATTACGACTTTAAAAAGCTGAGAAGGGATGTGTATCAATATATCCAGCAACAGCTGGACCTGGTTAAACTGCGCTTGACAGAAAATACATCCCGTACGGTAGCTGCTTTGATCACCGGGATTATTCTCTTCGGTTTAGCTTCTCTCCTTTTCCTCTTTATCAGTATAGCGCTTATCATCTTTCTTGGTGATTTGACAGGTGAGATGTATTATGGTTTCTTAATTGTAGGCGGTATTTATTTCTTTTTCATTCTGTTGCTTCTCTTGTTTCGCAAATCATTGATCGAAAGACCTGTCATACGCACAGTAGCAAAATTCTTCTTTGAGGATGAAGAGGATAACGAGTAACAGCATCCGGTCATTTAACGATATACGTGATCACAAGCGTGCTGTACGCAAGGAGATGCGTGAAACGAGAGGGCGCATTCAACACTACCTGGAGCATTACTTAGCTGAATGGGCTGTCACAAGGAGCGTAAGTAAAAGCATCTTTACTGTTATGTCGCTATTAGGGGGCAACAAGCATAAATTCATCAAGCGCATCATTGCTTATGGCGGTACAATTGCTTCTCGAACTGCTATCAAAAATTGGTTTACCGAACATCAGCGCGAAGACATGAAAGAGCGTTTCAAAAAAACAGCTGAAAATGCGCGATTGCGAACAATGGAAGCTGTTTATAAGGGTAGTCAGCCCGTTCTTTCCTTTTTGCAAAGAGTAGTTGGGAAAAAAAGAGCTAATTCTTAATTGCTCTCTTCTCTATCATTTTTACGTTCCATGATGTAAATCGTAAAAGGGTAATCATGTTTTTGGTCTTTCTCATGATATTTCTCTGATAGAATTTTCCACTTGCTCTCATTGAAAGCCGGGAAAAAAGCATCGCCTTCCAAAGTGGCGTGAACACGAGTCAGGTAGATACGATCCGCTCTATCGAGGCTGTAATGGCCGTTTCTGGTCACGACAATGCTTGTTCTGTTGGGTAAGGGCTTATCGAAGTAACTGAACGTCTTGCGCCCCATGATGATGTGGTGACCCTCCGTTTGTCTTTTGAAAAATTTGAAGTCGTCCGGCAAATGCCAAACCATGTCCTGGTCTTTGCCAAGCACGTTATTCTCGGATGCTGCTGCAATTAAGGAAATCAGCATGCGGTTGTGGTTCTCGTTTGTTGCCATAGATTCTGCGCTTCAACGTTATTGTAAGAGCCTATGATTTATCTTCATACAGGCCAAATTTACACTGCTAAAGTGTTTGTAAGGGTGTTCCGGGAAAGAAAAATGAATGGTGATATGGAAACTGCCTTCAACTTTGGGAGATGATGAATTGAGGCCTGGGGTAAAACAAGTTCTTTTGGTTACCGGTCCTTGTACTTTTCTTCCTCAACAATTTCGCCTTCATCGTAACGCCTGCGCACCCTGTTACCCGATGAATCGGTTTCCACCCAAACGCCATGCTTCACCCGCTCATCCTGGTAAATCACCGTATCTTTACGGTATTCTCCATACTTATCGAAGAGTTTGATGGTATCGGGTTGTCCTTGAAGGGTTCGGTACTGGTTTTTCTCTTCCTTTTCTTTGTTGTTGTCTTTGTCCATATGGAGGAAGCCGTCTTTTCCTTGAGCTGTTGCTTCAAAGCTGTTCAACAAGAAAAGAGAGGTGATAATGAGTGATAACGGGATTGTGTGTTTCATTGAGCAAGTCTGGATTTGATTCCATCCGTAAATATAACAAATCAAGGAAGAGGAATCAAATTTATAATAGTAGCATTCGCTCATGCCTTACGCTAAGTATCTATCATTTTTTATCCTCACTTTGCTCCCTCAGCCACGAA
>PXTV01000151.1:0-3090 GCA_003022985.1 Bacteroidetes bacterium SW_11_45_7
CTTCAGCTTTTGTGGTGTCTTTAGTAACTAAATTTGTTCCAAAAGTTGACGTCAGTTCGTTACTAGTATTCCACATTTCAGGTTCCGGGTAGCCTGATACACTTTCCCAGTTCTCAAAGCTGCTATTCGGAATTTGAGCAACACCCTGGCTACAAATAGCAAGAATCACAAGTTGTATTACAAATTGTCTCATTCCTAATTATTTTTATAAAGTCCTCCTTAAAATTAAAATTTCCTCAACAGAAATTCAAACAATTTTCTTACCGCAATTCATTTAACGTGTAATACTGAATTTTCCTTGTTCAATTAGTTTGGCTTCCTCCGTTGTAATGTTGAACAAATAAAGGCCTTCAGGTAAGTTGGAAAGATCGATTTTGTTCTTACCATTATGAATTTGCTCAACCTTCTCGATCTTCCCGGTTGTACTTATCAAACGAAGCTCCGGAGATTGGTTGAAGTTTTTATCAGTCGTAAGATCGATCATCATTTGATCCTGAGCAGGATTGGGGTATGAAAGAACGTTTGCCGATGATGCTATGTCATCGAGAATCCCGGCAACAACATCGAACTGAACGGTTGCCGTATCGCAAAGCTCAGGGCTCGCATCATCACAAAGCACGTATTCAAACTGATCGCTTCCTGTGTAAGTATCATCGGGATCATATTCTACGGTATCATCACTTACAACAGATGCACTCCCGTTGCCCGGTGAAGTGGCAATTGAATTGACAGCGATACTATGCCCTTCAGGATCGGAATCGTTATTGGTTACAGTAACTTGAATGGATGAATTGTTAACAACGGTATAAACAGTGTCGTCCTCTGCTTGTGGTGCTGAATTAACGGCAACTGTTACTGTGGCTGTATCACGTTCCTGATTATCGGAAATACTATACCGGAATTGATCAGTGCCGCTGAACCCCGCATCAGGGGTATATGTGGCAGTGCTGTCTTGAATGATGACAGAGCCATTAGATGGTTGATTGATCGATTGGGTAGATTGCTTAATGATGGTGGGGTCGTCACAATCAACATCATTATTGAGAATATCAACTGTTACCGCATTCCCTTTACTTGTTGATGTATCATCGTTGTTAGCAAAAGGCGGGAAGTTGGATTGGGAAGATAACGTGTCAACATTGAGAGAGTCTACAAACATGACCGTGCCCGGTGTTGATTGTTGGGATACGCCTCCGCTTATATTAACCAGAACAGTATCCGGCATAATACATGATCTGTAATTCACACGAATATCAAATTTTTTGTAAGTGCTTTGTGTATCATCACTAATAAATGTTCCTTCGCCAACAACTTCACTTTCGCCTTTTGTTGCATCCCATTTCTTTGCTTGAACACTTATGAGAAGGGAGTCATCACCCGCTGGTGTATATTGGTAGTAACCTGTTAGGCGAGAAGGCCTGGCTTGTACAGCATTCCCACCTGTTACGTTATCCAGAATATTGCTAAAGCTAAAATTTTGTGCACCCTGTGAAAAATCCAATTCCAATGTGCCATTGGAAATGGCACCTGGCGCATTAATTTGGCCTTGAGGGGTATTAAGCGTTTTGGTGGTCATTTTAGCTGCATAAGTACCGGAAAAGCTATTGGTATCCTTTTCAACAACACTTTTGTCAAAAGTGATAAAGCCTTGATCATCTTCTATATTGGTGAATTGATTAGAAGATGACCAATCTTCTGGGGTGTTAAATTCTGATGTTAAGTCTACCTGAATGCCCTGCACGTTGACTGAGGTCTCAAATGTGTCCTTCACCCAAACTTCCAATCCGGGGTTTAATAATTGGCTGTGAGCCTGTCCTGCTAGTAGTGTAATTGCGGAAAATACTAACATCAATCGCTTCATAATCCAATTTATTTGGGCCAAAGATAAAAAATCCTTGGGCAAATGAAATAGAGTACAATAAGATTCGTTTGTACTAATTTTCATTTATGATGAAAATAGAGGGCAAACCTGATTTTTCTATTTTTGCCGCATGAATACGACTCATCATTCATTAATCAAAGCAGCATACGGTCAAAAAGTGGACCGGGTGCCCGTTTGGCTGATGCGGCAAGCAGGCCGGATTTTACCGCAATACCGGGCAATACGGAATAAATTATCAGGTTTTAAAGAACTGATAAAAACCCCTGAACTCGCAGCACAAGTAACGATTCAACCTGTCGATGAGCTCGGGGTTGATGCGGCCATTATCTTCTCCGATATCCTTGTTGTTCCTGAAGCGATGGGGCTCAACTATAACCTTGTGGAACAGAAAGGACCATCCTTTCCGAGTACTATTGAAACCCGGGAGGACATCGATAAACTGAAAGTCCTTCAGCACGATGAGGATTGCCCTTATGTGGGGCAAGCCATCAGCTTAACAAAACAGGAGTTAAATGGACGGGTTCCGCTGATAGGATTTGCCGGTGCCCCCTGGACCATTTTTGCCTATATGATTGAAGGAACCGGCTCCAAGGCGTTTGCCAGGGCCCGCAAGTTTCTTTATCAACAGCCGGTCCTATCTCATCAGCTTCTCAGCAAGATCACAGCAAGCACGATCAATTACTTACGGGCGCAAGTTGATCATGGTGCTTCTATCATCCAGTTATTCGATTCATGGGCAGGCATATTACCGCCCGATCAATATCGCACGTTTGGCCTCAGCTATATTGAGCGCATTTGTTCAGCATTCCCGGACGTACCTGTGATTGTGTTTCCAAAAGGCGCTTATTATGCCAGACAAGAACTTGCAGAGGTTGATTGCCGGGTTGTGAGTATCGACTGGAACATGGATCCCCGTGAAACAAGGGATTTATTGGGGGATGTGAAGACATTGCAGGGGAATCTCGACCCCGCTTTGCTATATGCTGAACGGTCCGAGGTTCAGGCAGCTACGAAAAGCATGATCGAAGCGTTTGGCCGTAAGCGATACATCGCCAACCTTGGCCATGGCGTGTATCCCGATACACCTCTGGACAATGTGAAGGCCTTTGTTGATGCTGTCAAAGAATACGGATAAGATCGGCTTCTACACATTGTTATGAATTAATAAGAATCATATTTATGAACCATCTTTTTGCTGACCTATTCCT
>PXTV01000151.1:3095-4025 GCA_003022985.1 Bacteroidetes bacterium SW_11_45_7
TGAAAATGCTCCGCTTCATCATTTCGCTGGTCGTTACTGTAGGGCTGCTTGTTCTGCTTAGCCAAAAATTTGGCCGGGTGCCTCCTATTGGCAAGTTTCTCGATCCTTTTCACGGCTTTTGGCAAAATGCCGAAACAGAACAAGCCCAATTTGAAGCAAGAGAGATTCGGATAGAGGGGTTGCAAGAACCGGTTGATGTATCCACGGATGAGCGGATGGTTCCTCACATCTTTGCCAATAATGAGCACGACATGTTCTTCATGCAGGGTTATCTTCAGGCAAAATACCGCTTGTGGCAGATGGGGTTCCAGGTGAGAGCCACAGCAGGCCGGCTGTCGGAAATTGTGGGGGAGGATGCGCTGCCGCTCGACAGAAAAATGAGGCGATTCGGGCTCAAATTTGCCGCTGAAAAAGCCATGGAGCGGATCGATGAAAATCCCCAAACAAAGCGTATCATTTCCGCTTATCGGGATGGTATTAATGCCTATATTGAGCAGCTTTCTTATGATGATTATCCGGTGGAATACAAGTTACTGGATTATGAGCCTGAGAAATGGACCAATCTTAAGACGAGCCTTTTGCTTAAATACATGGCGAATTCGCTAACCAACAGGGAGTTCGACCTGCCTTATACCAACGCCCTTAAAAAATTCGGCACGGAAACGTTCAACTTGCTTTATCCTGAATTTCCCGATACAGTGGAACCGGTTATCCCAAAAGATAAGGAGTACGATTTTGAACCTGTTGCGATTGATACAGCCAATATGCCCCAACCGGAAGAATACCATGAAGGGCTTCCCTATACCGACTACGACCGTGACGAGCCAACCGAAGGCAGCAATAACTGGGCAGTAAGCGGTGCTAAAACAGCCACAGGCAAGCCCATGCTTAGCAATGATCCGCACCTCGACTTAAATATACCCTCCATTT
>PXTV01000152.1 GCA_003022985.1 Bacteroidetes bacterium SW_11_45_7
GTCCTACCGCATTCGCAAGGCGAACGGGCAAACGGAAATTGCCGTGACCGTGCCCGTGAAATGGCTTGTTCATAGTGATCGCCAATATCCGGTCGTGGTTGACCCGTCAGTTGCAAAATCTTACCCCGGCAGTGGCAAGATTCAAACTGATGCTGTCCCTGCCAGTTATACAGAAGATTGGAATAATATTACACTGGATAATGATCCTGTAACAGTATATCGCACTGATGTTGAGGCAGAATACGGGACAAGCGATGAGCTTGATTTTTGTTTGTCATGCGTGGAAAGTTGCTTCGAAAATTACACGTCCGAGCGTTCCGTATGTGTTCAATTCAGTGGCCCGAATTCCACTACACCATGCGTAAGTGGTGGTTCGTGGTTGGCTGATCCGAATGGTGAGCCTGTGGCTTTTTCGAATAGCTCTATAGCAAATGGCAATTACCCGAGTGGCGAAGTCGATCTTGACGTGCAGGGCGAGAGGAGGGATTTAAATGTAAGTCTTGATTTTGGAATAATCGATGTCACAATTAAGTTGATCGATCGGTATAGTGCGGCTGATTGTTGCGCTGACGACTGTGCTTGCGGCTGGTGGGGTTGTTATGGTAGTGATGATATTGAATACAACGAGAACATAGGCACTAAGCAAGCTTGGATTGAGGCGAATTCCTGGGAAGCTACCTTTTATTATTGCGAATTGGTTGAATTTTCATCGAATATTTCCGGAAGTAAGTCGATATGCGAAGGGGGATCAAAAACATTCAATGTGAATGCAAATGTTAACTCCAACGATTATCAATGGTATAGAAATGGAAATCCTATATCCGGGGCAACGTCCAGTTCCTATACGGCCAGTCCTTCACCCGGCACTTATACATATAAAGTAAAGGCCGAAAATAGCTGCGACTCCGAATTCAGCGACACGTATACCTTGACTGTGGATCCTGAACCATCTGTCGGGGCCGGCTATCCTGTGTCAGATTGCCAGCCCGCAGGCTCAACCCCCAAAATCGACATGAGCGGGGCTTCTGCGAACAATTATGATCAGGGTAGTGTGAGTTGGTCAAAAACCAGTGGCTCGGGTAGCGGCACCTTTGGTTGCAGCAGTGGCTGTGGTGATCCTGCGAATTGGTACTTCAATCCGTCCTCATCCTCAGGAGATATCACAGCAGAGCTCCTAATTAAAGGTAAAGGCGCATGTAGCGGTACAACCATCTCAGATACAAGGCAGATCAGTTGGAATGCAGAGCCCGGCATTTTTGCAGGGTCTAAGCTCACAAAGTGCAGCAAGGTGGCCAATATTCAAATGACAGGGGCCTCCGCCACAAATTATAGTACAGCGACCTGGACGGTTAGTGGTAGCTATGGAGGCTTTGACCCAGCTTCAAATCCTGATGATTGGCTTTTTGTACCCAATGCCGATACGATTGATGCAACTTTTACGGTTACGCTTGAGGTCACCGGCAAGGGCGTGTGCAGTGGAAAAACTCTATCCGATACCCGCCAGATTGAACTCGACCCGGTCCCATCTGTGGTAGCGGGCCCCGATACGACCACTTGTAGCAGCAATGGTGCTATTGGTATGGACGGAGCCTCGGCAAGCAATTACGGGAATCCAACATGGGCCGGTGGCAATTCTTACGGCAGTTGGTCACAGGCCGCATCACCCGCAAATGCCACGTTTACACCGAAGTCGGATACTGTGGACGCCACTTTCACAGCGACATTAACGGTGGACGGATTAGATGAATGCAGCAGCACAACATTAACCGATACGCGCCAAATTGAGCTCGATCCCGCCCCTGTTGCACGGTCGGGCCCCGATACAAGTTTCTGCACCCACAAGGATATCAAGATGGCGGGCTCCTATGCCAATTACGAACAATCATTGAAATGGACAGGCGGGTCCGGAACCTGGGTTGATGCGGGGAGCAACCCTGATGAATGGATTTATGAGCCCGATCCGAACAAAAGCGGCCAGCGAAATTTTGCAGCCACTCTTACCGTATATGCTAAAGATGCTTGTGCCAGTGATTCCGTCAAGGTTTCGCGCAGCATTACGCTGAATGAGGCGCCTGAAGTAGATGCAGGCTCCGGCCATAACACTTGTGGTACAGGTTCTATCGATCTGGATAATGCCAGTGCTCAAAATCATAGCAGCATAAACTGGACGCTTGACAGTACATCAAGTTCTTACTACGGATATGGGACCATGAACGGTACGGGCAAGGATCCCTCGACTTACAGTTTCGATCCGAATGCGAATGCCGACAGCGGGCGTATTCTTGCCGTGCTTACGGCAACGTCAGGCACCGGTGCTTGTAACGGGGTTTCGGTTTCCGATTCGGTCATCATTAGCTGGGGTGGGGGGCCCAAAGCCTTTGCCGGCTCGTCTATTGATGGATGTAGAAGTGAAGATATTTATATGACAGGGGCGTCAGTAAGCGGTCCCGTGGATAATTGGAAGTGGGAAGGAGCCGATAAAGGTGTTTTCATTTCAAGCGGAGCCCAGAATCCGGACGATAAATTCTATTCACCACCCAACACGCCAACCTCGGGTTCTGATACAGTGGAGCTTATTGCTGAACCGGATCAAAATTGTCCATCAGCATCCAGAGATACGTCCACCCGTGTGTTATCATGGACGGAGGAACCCTCGGGCGCAGCCGGCAATGATACGTCAGTCTGCACCAACGCTTCCATTCTCATGACAGGTTCATCTGCCAGGGGCACAATTGATACCGTATTCTGGAAGGTAACCAATGGCAGCGGGGGCAGCTTTACCTTTACCGGTGGAAATGCAAACGATCCCACAAATTACGAATTTGTGCCTTCCATCAACGCGGGCTCCGTGGAGGCCACACTTACCATACAGGGTAAAGGCGGCTGTGACGGTGTAACAGCAACCTATACCAGGGATATCAAATGGTCGGCACCACCCAATGGGTCAACCGATGATTCGCTGGTTGTATGCGGTAGTGGCAATATCGATATGGCAAAAGCAAATCCAACTATCAGCGGTGAAGTGGGTTCTGTCATCTGGGATTTCAAGCACGGCTCTGGCTCGTTCGGTCTTAGGCCGGGCGGTAACA
>PXTV01000153.1 GCA_003022985.1 Bacteroidetes bacterium SW_11_45_7
AACCAGTAGTTACATTGATGTACAAGAAGTGGCCAGAAAGGTTATTAACCGAATCGGTTACAACAAAGCTGAGTACAAGTTTGACGCAGAATCCTGCGGCATGCTTTCTGCTATGCATGAGCAATCCCCAGACATTAACAGAGGTGTTGAGCGTGAAAGGGACGAAGAACAAGGTGCCGGGGATCTGGGCATGATGTTCGGCTATGCAACAAAAGAAACCGACAATTACATGCCGCTCTCCCTCGAGTTGAGCCACTCCATCTTAATTGAGCTGGCCAAAATCCGCAGGGAAGGAAAAGAAATGACTTATCTGCGCCCTGACTCCAAGTCACAGGTCACTATCGAGTACGATGATGACAACATTCCTCAGCGCATCGACACCATCGTTGTTTCCACGCAACACGATGAGTTCGACAGTGATGATAAGATGTTACAAAAGATCGAAGACGACATCAAAAACATTGTCATTCCTCGCGTAAAAGCTAAATTGCCCGAGCGCGTTCAAAAGATGTTTACCAATGATGTCACCTATCACGTGAACCCAACCGGCAAGTTCGTCATCGGTGGTCCGCACGGTGATACCGGCCTAACAGGTCGTAAGATTATCGTTGACACTTATGGCGGCAAAGGCGCTCACGGTGGCGGGGCTTTCTCCGGTAAGGACAGCTCCAAGGTAGACCGCTCAGCAGCTTACGCTACACGTCACATTGCCAAGAACCTGGTTGCAGCCGGTATTTGCGATGAGGCACTTGTACAGGTTGCTTATGCCATTGGCGTTGCTGAACCTGTTGGCCTTTACGTGAATACACATGGCACAGCCCGCGTAAAGGACAATAACGGCAATATCATGTCCGATGGTGAGATTGCAGAGCAAGTCAAGAATATCTTCGATATGCGTCCCAACGCTATCGTAAAACGGTTTGGCCTCCGCAATCCCGTGAACCTGCCAACAGCTGCTTATGGTCACTTCGGGCGCACGCCTGAAACAACAACTGTTGAGATGACCATCAACGGCAAGAAGTACAGTAAGGAAGTTGAACTCTTTGCCTGGGAAAAGCTCGATTATGTCGATAAGCTCCGCGAAGTGTTCAGTGTTGAAGAAAAAGCTGCTACTGCTTAAGATAGTGCTTCCTTTCAATCAAGTTATAAGCCGGTGCGATTTCGTACCGGCTTTTTTTATCCCCCATAAGTCACTTGAGTATCGAAAAAAGCTGGCCTTCCGGTGCCTCCCCTCAACTGAATACTTGGCTTCTAAAATTGGTTTCTTTGTTCCTATGGCCAAGAAAAAAATCAGTGCAGGTTTGGTGATGTACCGCAAGAATAAACCGGAATCGGAATGTTTACTCGTTCATCCGGGCGGCCCGTTTTTCAAAAAGAAAGACAGAGGTGTATGGTCTATTCCCAAAGGCCTGCCCGATGAGAATGAATCCCTTGAGATTGCAGCTAAACGGGAGTTTGCTGAAGAAATTGGCTTTGAGCCGGAAGGCTCTTTAATAGAGCTCGGTTCCGTAGAACAGAAGGGCGGCAAAACGGTATACGCATGGGCTATTGAAGGCGATTTACCTGACGATTTTGTCCTGGCGAGCAATACATTTGAACTGGAATGGCCACCTAAATCCGGCAATATGCAGGAATTTCCCGAAGCTGATCGTGCTGAATTTTTTCCTGCTTCTACGGCTAAAGAAAAGATCAATCCTGCCCAGGCAGCTTTTATCGACCGGCTATTGCTTCATCTCCACCATGGCGTTTAAGCTACTTTATCATTTGGCTTCTTTATAATAGCCATATGGTTTACTCATCCTGGCCTTAATCCCTGTCAAGCATCAAAAAAAGGAACCCCTTAAAGCGAGGTTCCTTTCAACTACGCATGAGGCAACTGGTCATTCAATCACCCCGGTCACTCGTCTTGTATATTCTTAGTCGGCTACCACCAGCTTGTGGTTGCCGTTATAAGAGCCGGACTCCACTGCCACCTGGTAAATGCCGCTGGCCAGACCCTCCACATTCACATCCAGGTTCACCTTGCCGCTGACGTTGCGCTTGTTATAGCTCTGCAATGTTTTGCCTTGAGCGTCCATCACATCCACCTTTACTGCATCTGCTTCATTACCCACTGCCAGTGAGATGTTGGCCTCTGAACGGGCCGGATTGGGATACACATCCACTTCAATATCCTTCGTGGTGGTCACTTCAACAGCATTGTCCGTACTGGTGGTGTATGTGCCGTGCTCCGCAAAGTCTTTGGCCAGGTAATGATCAAGGGGCTGATAGGTGCTCGTTGCTTCCTTCTCCGGGTAGACCGAGAAATGGTACTTGCTTTCTTCCTCGAGCCCGCTCACTTTCAGCTTATTGCTCTTGGTGCTGTAATTCTCCACATCACCGGTGGCAAGGTTGACGCTTTTCACCTCATAGCCACTGGCATCATCCACTTGCGTCCATTGCAGCCGGGCGCTGCCATTATCCACCTGGTCCACGTTCACATCAGCGTAATAACTTTCATAAGAATCATCATAACCGGGCTTATCATCACCGGGTTCAGGATAGCTGGCGCAATCGCCCACAAAGTTGTTCGCAAAGTTGGGCAGTCCTACGTTCGATACCTTGCCGCCCAGGTAAAAGCCCTTGTCTTGATAATCGCAGCCGGCTCCTTTCTGGTTGGGCGTCTCGATCACACCAAGGTAATTGGAGGAGAAAAACCGCGCTGCATAGATCTTGCCGTTGGGCGCCAGTTGCAAAGCCCCTATGCCGTCAGCTGAGGTGGAGTCCACCAGTTGGACAGATGAGGAAGGGGCTTGGGCCATCACATTCACCTGGTAAAGCTCACCCTCCCACGCATTGGCCAGGTAGAGTTGTTCGCAATCGGGCGAAAAGGCGTTGGAATAAGAAGCCACTTCCAAATCGTGATAGTTGGTTACTTCACCTGTTTTAGGGTTGAAGTCGAAGAGGCCGGTTTCATTGTACATGGAGAAAGCCAGCTTCTGGCCGTTGGAGGAGGCCGTGATACCGCCTGCATAAGTAGAGGGCACCGGCCCGATGCTCGATTCCACCACACCGGTGATACCACCGTGCGTCAGGTGGAAGGCATAAAAAGAATCACTGCCTTTCTCGTGGGTGATCACCCAATAGCCCTTGCCCTGGGCATGCTCCACTGCTGCTAAGGATTCGGTTGTAGGGCCCATCAGCGAATCGGCTTTGACAACAACATCGCCCAGGCCGCCATCGAGGTTCAAGTCGATAACGGTATAGCGAAGGCCACCGGCATTGTTGTTCTCGATGCAATCGGTGGTGAACATGTAAAAGATGTTGCCGTCACCTCTTGGCTGCGGCAGAATAAGGGAGTTTTGAAAGGAGGAATTGCAGCTGCCCACGTTGTTCATGTTGCCGTTGGGCATGAGCTGGTGGTTCTTGTTCCAGATGCCTCCGGAATAGGGCAGGTCACCGCCATTGGTGTAAAACAGTAAATCCCCCTGCTGGTCGGATATGACAGCCGAGCCTTCGGAGGACTGCATGGCTCCGTTGGTGATGGGGGTAGCGGTGCCGTTGGTAAAGTCGATGCCTGCTTGGTTGCCAAAGTACCAGGTCATGGCCGGGTTCTGGGCAATAAGGCAGGAGGGCACAACAATAAAAAAGACGATTGAGAGAAGTTGTTTTAACGGTTTCATGGTTATGAGTGTTTAGGTTGACAATAGGGATTGGGTCCGATTATGTTGATCGGGTATACGGAGGAAAAGGGAATGGGTTTCAGTAGGAAGGAGATCGAAAAAGGGATACAGAGATGACAGGAGATTCAGATTGACAATGCCATAAACCAGAGCATAAAAAAAGCCCAAAAGAATTTTTTGAGCTTTTTATAACTGGCAAAAATGGTAAGAAAAGAATGAACGACTTTACACCCTTTTTTTCTGTTGCTTAGGAAAACGCATTTTATATTGCACCTTCACTTTCCCTTGGCTGATCTCATTCAAGCTTTTCTGAAGGGTACGCTTTTTGATGGGTTTGAGGTGATCAGTAAAAAGAACCCCATTGATATGGTCGTATTCATGCTGAATGACTCGTGCATCTAAGCCTTCAAATTGTTCATCGTGAAAGTTGAAATCACGATCGTAATATTGGATGTGGATTTGAGAAGGACGCACTATCTGCTCCCGAATTCCCGGAATGCTGAGACAACCCTCTTCATAAAACGTATCCTCCCCGTATTTCTCGATGATCTCAGGATTGATAAACACCTCTTTAAGCCCTTTCTCCTCCGTTTCTTCCTCATCCTCTTCATCGTAAAACTGGGTACTATCAATGACAAACAACCGGAGCGCAAGATTCAACTGAGGAGCAGCAAGCCCTACCCCGGGCGCATTGTACATCGTTTCCAACATATTATCGATCAGTTCCTGGAGCTGAGGATAATCCTCAGGTACTTCTTCACCCACTTTTCTGAGAGCTGATGAGCCATATGCCTCTATAGGTAATAACATTGATCTGCCTGTTCTTATGTCCTTTAAGAAAATTCATTTCTTAATCAAAAGGTTTCTTCTGATCGAGAAAACTTTGCAAAATAAGGGTGGCGCTTATCTCATCAACGGTGGCCTTATTTTGGGGATCTTTTTTCTTCATACCACTTTCGATCATCGATTGCCTGGCCACTTTAGAAGTTAACCGCTCATCAATAGGATGAACTTGTTTGCCGGGGAATTGCTTTTTTAACTTTTTGACGAACCCTTTAACGAGATGGGCTATATCAGCCGGTGTATTATCCAGGTTGCGTGGATCACCGACAACAAAAGCATCGATGGGTTCCTGCTGGCTGTAATCCTGAATATATGGCATTAGATTGTCAGAATGAACAGTTGTCAGGCCGGTGGCAATAATTTGAGAGGGATCTGTGACAGCTAAGCCCACTCGTTTGGTTCCGTAATCGATTGCCATGATGCGCCCCATAAAAGAAAATTTACTTCCTTAAGATAACCAAAGATCAAGAATCACGGTTGTAGCAAAAATAATGCTTGCCATCCCATTGGTTGTAAAAAAGGCTACATTAACACGGCTAAGATCATCCGGTTTTACTAATGTATGTTGATAAATCAACAAGACCAAAAATACCGCTGCACCTGTCCAGTACCACAAGCCAAAATCAGCATAAAAACCGGCTATAATGACAAAAGATGCACTAATCACATGCATGGCACCGGATAGCAAAAGGGCCTTTTTGCGCCCAAGCATGGCCGGTAATGAGTACAAATTCTCTTCCCGATCAAAATCATCATCCTGTAACGCATAAATGATATCAAAGCCGGCTACCCAAAACAGAACGGCAAAAGAATAAAATAAGGGTAAAATGTGGAACTGTTCTGTTACAGCAAGATAAGCGCCAATAGGTGCTAAGGAGAGCCCAAGACCAAGCACAAGATGAGAAAGTGACGTGAAACGCTTTGTATAACTGTAGCCAAGTACTACGAGTAAGGCCACAGGAGATAAAACAAAGCAAAGCGTATTGATAAAGTAAGTGGTTATGATAAAAAGAAGAGCATTAGCGATGACGAACAACAAAGCCGAATGGCGCGATACGATACCTGCTGGGATTTCGCGTTTTGCAGTTCGCGGATTCTGGCGATCGATGTATTCGTCAGCATAGCGGTTAAATGCCATAGCAGCGCTACGGGCAAATACCATACAAAGGATGACAAGCAAAAACGTAAACCAGGAAAAAGAATATTGATGGTGAAACACAGCCAAAAAAAAGCCGATTAAAGCAAACGGTAGTGCAAATACTGTATGACTGAATTTCACCAGGGAAAAGAAATTCTTCATAAAAGAGGAGGAGAAATCAATGACAAAAGAAAAGCGAGATTGAACGAATCAACCTCGCTTTTCGATCTATTTCCAATGCAGTTGAAATATGAAATTATTGAGAACCTTGCCTTTGGATTTGCGGGCCACCACCTCCTTGACTATTTCCATTGCCGCCACCTTTCACATCAGCAGTAATAGTGAGGCGTGTTTGCTTGGGCTGTGTGTTACCTGTAATTGTTACAGTTTTGCGTTCATTACCCTTCTTGTTAGATGAATTGTATTTCACCTCGATTTCATCGCTCTCTCCGGGAGGTATGGGCTCCTTAGGCCATGATGGAACGGTACAGCCGCATGAACCCTTAGCGTTGGAGATGATGAGGGGCTCATCGCCACTGTTTGTAAAAGAAAATTTTTCTGTAACAACATCCCCTTCCTGAATCTCACCGAAGTCGTGCTTCTTCTTTTCAAAGCTTATCGAAGTTTTCGGTGCATTCTCGGCCTTTTTCTCACGGGCGCTCTTCTGATTCTGCTGCTGTCGATTCTGGTTTTGAGCAGGGTTATTCTGGCTCATCTTGGGTTGATTTTGCTGCCCCTGATTGCCAGCATTAGCGGTGGGGTTTGCCTGGTTTTGATCACCTGCAGCATTTAAACGCTCTTCTTTGACACCATTGCCACCGCCTATCAATTGCATGCCCAAGAGAACGGCAAGCAGTACAACTGCAATGCCCAATAAAATTGTGTTAACCTGTCCTTTCATTTCAGAATGATTTTTGGTTTGTAAGTCAAAATTAAGGCAATTTCTTATTCCTCAAAAAAATAAGTGCCTTTTTTTGTTCCATTTTAAGTAAGAAAATCTATTTTCCTTTGACCTAAAGTTAAGCAAAAGGTTTAAAAACTAACGAAATAAATTTCAATGAAGAATCTTAGGCAATCTAACCGCTAAAATCCTTTGCTTGTGAAATCCATTCTTCTTTAATGCGACCGGGCAATGAGGAATCCAATTGACCGATCAACTCAAGTTCCCGGTCACCAATTTGAGCTAATTGCTGGTATTTATAGATACCAATTGCGTTCAGTTTTTCTTCCATAGCCGGTCCTACACCCCCAATCTCCTTAAGATCATCTTTATCACTTTCAGAGGCATCACCAATCAGGTTCAAAAGATTGGCCTTTGGGTCTCCTTCTTCAGCAGAAGTGGATGCTGTAGCTTTGACCTCACTTTCCTCTGCTTTTTGCTGTGGTTGACTTACCTCTTCTTGCTGAGAGGGTTCTGTCTGCTTAGAAGTTTTCCCGGAAGCGGAAGAACTTTTGCCTGGCGAAGGTTGCGAAGTCGTGACACCTTCGGGTAAAACGGAGATAAAAGAGCGGCCATTTCGTCTCTTTTTAAAAACAACACGGCCTTCTACTTTGGAATAAATCGTGTGATCTTTGCCCATTCCTACGCCATTACCAGGATGGAACTTTGTACCCCGTTGACGCATGATGATGCTTCCGGGTTGAACAAATTCACCGCCAAAAGCTTTGACACCAAGCCGCTTACTTTCCGAATCGCGACCGTTTTTGGTACTTCCCATTCCCTTCTTGTGAGCCATAGGGCAACTGGACTTTTACTTTGAGATTTAATTGATTTTTTCAATTGAAAGTTTTGTTAACGCTTGTCGATGGCCATTTTTCTTCTGGTAGTGTTTTCTGCGCTTCCTTTTGAAGATGATCTTCTTCTTATCTTGCAGATGTTCAACAATCTTGGCCTTGACATGGGCATTGTCAACTGTTGGCGTGCCAACGTCAATATTATTCTCATCTGCTTTGAGCAACACCTTATCGAGGGTTAGCTCATCACCTTCATTTCCTTGCTGACGGTTTACCAAAATTTGCTGGCCTTCCTGCACTTTCACTTGTTCACCACCTAATTCAACAATAGCGTACATGTTTCGTTCTTTTTACTGATGTGCAAAAGTAATGAATCCCTCCATCTTTTACAATTCCATAGACGGAAATTTATATCATGATGTGCATGGGTATTAATGCTATCATCCTATTCCTTTAATGCTTGTAGTCGTTGCAGGACCGGTGGATGGGAATAATGAACAAATACATAAGTTGGATGGGGCGTTAGGTTACTCAAATTATCCACTGACAACTTTTTAAGCGCTTTACGTAAGGGCTCGGAACTGTAGGTTTCCTTGGCAAATTCATCCGCTTCGTACTCGTTTTTACGGGAGAAAACATTCATGAGCAAGCCTGTTATCAATGATATGGGGCTGTAGAGAAGGCCGAACCCAAGCAGGGCTAAGTGAAAACTCGCCTGTTCAGCTCCGAGGATTTTGGCAAGAAGTGGATTGCCAGCCAACCAACCGAAGATCAACAACATCACTGCCATTTGAAGGGAGGATATGATAAAACTCTTCTGGATGTGCTGCTTTTTGTAGTGGCCAACCTCGTGTGCCAGGACGGCCGTTAGTTCTTCTGTTGAGTGGTTTTCGATAAGCGTATCGTAAAGGACAATACTTTTCTTCTTGCCGATACCGCTGAAAAATGCATTGGATTTGGTGCTGCGTTTGGAGCCGTCAATGACGTAAATATTGTCCAATGGAAAGTTGATTTTTTGCGCATAGCGCTCAATCGCGGAGCGAAGCTCGCCCTCTTCGAGCGGTTTCAATTCGTTAAACAGCGGCACAATCAATGACGTATAGAACATTGTAAAGAAAAGGGTGATACCCGTTATGATGATCCAGGCAATAAGCCAAAACCAATCGCCACTCCATTGGTAGACGAGAATAACGATCGCCAGAAGACCACCACCCATAACGGCAGACATCAGCAACCCTTTGAGCTTATCGCTGATAAAGGTTTTAGCATCGGTCTTATTAAATCCGAACCGTTCCTCGATAACAAAAGTGTTGTAGATACTAAACGGAAGGCTTATGATTTCAGAGACCAACCCGATAACACCAAAGAAAAGCAGGGCCATAGGGATGGGCTGTTCGGTATATTGCCTTACCCATTCATCGAGCCAGGCAAAACCATCGAACAACAGGAGTCCCAGAATTAAGATAAAACTAACGGTACTGCTGATCAACCCGATTCTTCCCTTTGCTTTCTCGTAATCCTGCGCTTTGCGGTATTTCTCCTCATCGTAAACATCCTTCATTTCCTCCGGCACCTCTGACGACCAGTGCTTATGATTCAAATAGTCCAGAATCCGGGAGAAAACGTATTCAAAAACGATAAACACGATGATAAACCACAAAAGGATATCTGCAATGCTCATACCTTCCAGGACTTGTTCAATGCAAAATTAGGAAATACCATACCCCTTTTATCACCATTGACAATAACACTGCAATAATACAAGATTTAGTGGCCCTCTCATCTATAAGCTAAGAATTTATAGCGCAAGAAATTTTGTTATTTTGTTACCTCTTACAACAAAGGCAATAGGCCCGTTTCTCAGAACGTTACCGCTGCGGCTTTATGGCTCGACAAGCTGGCAAATCTCAAAAAGGCAAACTCAGGCCTCTCCACATTTACACCATCATCAGTATTGCCCTTGTATTATTCATGCTTGGTATATTGGGAACGATCCTGCTTTATGCACAGGAGCTTTCTCGTTATTTCAGGGAGAACATCGAGGTTTCAGTGATCATGAAAGATGACGTCAACCAAACGGAAGCCATGCAGTTCGAAAAACGCATAGCCTCCAAAGAGTTCGTCAAAGCCACGGAATACGTCTCCAAAGAAGACGCTGCTGAAAAACTCAAAGAACAACTGGGAGAAGATTTCCTCGATCTACTGGAATATAACCCTCTCTATGCCTCTATCAATCTGAATCTCCATGCCCCCTATGCCCATGCCGACAGCATTGCAAGCATCAAAAAAGAACTGCGTTCGTTTAATCAGGTTCAGGACGTCAATTATCAAGCCGGCCTTGTTCAGTCTATCAATAAAAATCTACGGAATATAAGTATCGTTATTGGCGCTATAAGCATACTTCTTTTTTTCATTGTTATTACACTTATAGACAATACGCTCCGCCTTTCCATGTATTCCAACCGCTTTCTCATCAAAAGCATGCAGCTTGTTGGGGCTACGCGTTGGTTCATTATCAAACCATTCCTGGGCCGGGGTGTGCTCAACGGCTTCATCAGTGGCATCATTGCCAATATTGGCCTTGCCGGCCTTCTTTATTACGCCCAGCGTAAGCTCCCTGAGTTAATGATTCTCCATGAATTGGTTACTTTTGCCGCATTGTTCGGTGCCATTATACTGGTGGGTGTTTTATTGACATGGTTGAGCAGTTATTTTGCTGTGAGAAAGTATTTGCGCATGAAACTGGACGACCTGTACTAAATGCCACCTTTGGCTTAAGGCTTGATTTGAAGAGGATAATTTGAACTGATAACCAGTGTTAAGCAGAACAATACAGGCGATTTAAATATATTCTGTTTGCTACTTTAGGGAATGAGAAATCTTATTAAGGAAAACGCTCAATAATGGCGACAAGCAAGACCAAGAAAAATCAACAACAGAAGGAGCTAATTTTTGGCAAAAAGGATTATTTGTGGATTGTAGGCGGCATCTTATTGATGGCCCTGGGCTTTCTTCTCATGACCGGTGGCGGCAGCGATAATCCCAACGGGTCTTGTTGTTGAAATGATTGCCATTATGAGAAAACCAAAAGGATAATCTTTATCCTTTCCTCAGCCATTTAGCATGACGACCCTGGAAGCACTTATCCTCGGCATTGTTCAGGGCCTTACCGAATTTCTTCCCATCTCCAGCAGCGGGCATATTGAGCTCGGCAAGGAGCTACTTGGTGTCCAATCCAAAAAGCCACTTGTGTTCATGGTGCTTGTTCATGGCGCCACAGTACTGAGTACAATTGTGGTGTTTTACAGGCAGATAGGAGATATCATCAAAGGCGCATTTCGATTTCAATGGAACGAAGAGACCGAGTACATCGCTAAGATATTGGTCAGTATGATCCCTGTGGCGATTATCGGGGTGTTTTTCAAAGACCAGGTGGAATACTTTTTTGAAGGGCGCATTATGTGGGTGGGTATCATGCTGCTTGTCACAGCGCTGCTGCTTTGGGCCACTACATTAACAAGAGGCGAAAACGGAAAAAGAGTGAATTTCCCCAAAGCACTTCTCATTGGCATTGGTCAGGCCCTTGCTGTCATGCCCGGCATTTCGCGTTCAGGTGCCACTATCTCAACAGCTTTGCTTTTGAAAGTCGATCGCTATCGCGCCACGCAATTCTCCTTTCTTATGGTATTGATTCCCATTTTAGGGCAAACAGCTCTCCAGGTTAAGGATATTCTCTCCCAAAGCGGTTCCATGCAAGGCCTGAACCCCATGTCCTTACTGGTGGGGTTTGTTGCTGCGTTTGTATCAGGTCTTTTCGCTTGCCGTTGGATGGTGCAGATTGTGAGAAGAGGTAAAATTCTTTACTTTTCTTTGTACTGCTTGATCATCGGATCGATTGCTATTTATTATGGGTGGTCGTAACATAGTGTAAGTTGTTGGCTGAATCTCCTCAAAATTCGAATGTCTAATTTCGAAATTCGAAATAAATACGAATGTCAAATAATAAAAACTCAAAACTGTATGATTTAGAGGACAGGACGTTAAGATTTGCTCAGCGAGTTAGACGATTGATCAAAAAACTACCCAAAATAATAGCGAATATTGAGGATGTGAAGCAATTAGCAAAAACTTCAGCTTCAGTTGGAGCAAACTACATTGAAGCCAATGAATCATTAAGCAGAAAAGACATTGTTTATCGTATTAAGGTATACAGAAAGGAAATTAAGGAGATAGAATAACATGGCTACGGGTTCTAATGGTTGTGGGTACAACAATGCGGCTAAAGCCGCTATCGTTAATTGATCATTATCCGTTGGCCAAAGCCAACGGCAATGATTTTTGAATAACTTTCCAAAAGTTTTCCGCTTTATGGACTCCACATGTACCGCCCTCTTTTCCGGTAACTTTTGGAAAGTTGCCGGCCAAGGGTTCAAAAGCATATACAACAGTGGCTTTAGCCCCATTGTTGCCAAGAACCTCTAACCGTGTTATTCTTTAAGGAGAGTAGATTTTTCCTGCTTTTAGTTGATACCATAGAAGATACTGAATGAGAAAAAGAATGAAAGGAGTTAGTGCAAGAAGCTACAGAATTGATGAAAATATTCGGCTCTATTCTTCAAAAGTCTGAATAAAGGTCTTTTCAACAATAAAGCATTTTTTATTAGGACATTGTTTAGGTTTTCGTTATTCGTGTTTAGGATTTTGCAATGGCACCAATAGACCTAAAAGTAGATTTCGAGAAGGCATGAAGTTCAATTTTCAACAGGGAGAAACTTTACTCATCGACAAACCTAAAGGCATGACCTCGTTTGATGTGGTGAAAAAGGTACGCTCGCATATTCATGCAAAGAAGGTTGGCCATGCAGGAACTTTAGACCCCATGGCAACAGGGCTGCTGGTCATTTGCACGGGGCGGGCAACCAAAACCATTGACCAGTACAAGGATCTACCCAAGGAATACACAGGCACTATCACCCTTGGCGCTATCACACCTTCCTACGATGCAGAGACCGAGGTAAGCGAAACCTATGATGTTAGTGCTATTGATCAAGAGGCCATCTACCACGCTGCTGAGCAATTGACCGGGTCGATCCAACAGCTACCGCCTGCCTATTCTGCCGTGAAAATTGGGGGCGAGCGCTCTTATAAAAAAGCAAGACGAGGTGAAGACGTTCAACCACAACCGCGCGATGTGGTTGTTCATACATTTGAGATTAGTGATCTGGCATTACCTTATGTTCATTTTCGCATCGAGTGCAGTAAGGGTACCTACATTCGCACTTTGGCTTACGATTTTGGACGCCTTTTGGATAATGGTGGTTATTTGAACGCCCTGCGCAGAACCAGGATCGGCTCCTTGACAGTGGAAGACGCATGGACCCTTAAGGGTCTTATAAGCACAATTCAAGAAAACAATTCGGCATAGCCTGTAAGCAATAGAAAATGACAGTTGTTAAATAAAAAGGTGAGAAACCAAGAGCAGTAAACCGATCATTAATGACTATCACCCCATCACGAATCAACTAAGAGCTCGGTCAAGCGGACAACTATACGATGAGAGTATTCAGACATATCGATGAATTACCGGCATTTCAAAATGCAGTGCTCACTATTGGCACTTTTGATGGCGTCCACATAGGCCACAAGAAAATTATATCCCGCATTGAGGAAATCGCCAGGGAGGAAAATGGTGAAAGCATTCTGATCACTTTTGATCCTCATCCACGGATCGTGTTGAGTAACGATGACAGCGTAAGGCTGCTCACCACATTGAATGAAAAAACCGAGCTGCTCAGGGCCAATGGCATCGACAACCTGGTTGTAGCGAAGTTTTCCCGCTCTTTTTCGGAAATGACGCCCGAAGAATATATCACCGACTTTCACTACAAGCGCTTTCAACCGAATGTGGTTGTGATTGGGTACGATCACAAATTTGGCAAAAACAGGGTTGGCGATATCAACTTTATGAAGGACAAGGGGGCTGAACTCGGATTCCGGTTAGAAGAAATCCCTAAACAGCAAGTGGATGAAATGTCTGTGAGTTCCACCAAAATTCGCCAGGCATTGCAAGAGGGTAATATTCAGCAGGCCAATAGTCTATTAGGGCACGCTTATACAGTTGAAGGGACTGTTGTGCGTGGCGATGGAATTGGCCGGCAACTTGGCTACCCCACAGCAAACCTGCAAGTTGAGGACCCCTATAAGTTAATCCCTGCAGATGGTGTTTATGCTGTGAGAGTGAATTATCAAGAAACCACCTACAATGGCATGCTTTCTATAGGTATTCGGCCTACCTTTAATGGCAAAATGCGAACAATCGAAGTGAATATCTTTGATTTTGATCAGGATATTTACGGCCAAAAGATCAAATTAGCATTTGTGGAAAGGATTCGCCCTGAAATCGAATTTGCCGATGCTGATGAATTAATCAAGAAAATGGATGAGGATAGGCAATCTGCTTTGGCTATATTAGCATAAACAATTACCTTAGTGCTATGCAACACTTTATTCTCTTAATACTGGCAATGGGCTTGGCTACTGCTACATTTGCCCAAGATGACGGTTCCGATGTTATAGTTACCACCAACCTAACCAAAGAGCATTGGTACGATAAGTTGGACAAAGCCAAGAAAAATCCGCAAGATGTTCACTATCTGGATTTAAGTCTGGAAAAAAGAAGAAGCTTTCCAGAGGTCATTTTTACCTTTACCAATCTCAAAGAACTCCATGCCCCTTACAATTACTGGGAATCCATCCCCTCGCAAATCGGTCAGATGAAGAGTCTGCGCCTTCTTGATCTGAGTGGTAACTACTACATGGGCAAACTGCCCGATGCTCTAGGCAACCTGAACAACCTCGATTCCCTGATTCTAAAAGACCACAAACTGGCTCCCGGTGAAATCGGGGATGTGAAAAAGCAATTACCGGAAACGACCATTATTCACCAGCATCATAAAAATGCTGATTAAAGAGTGTATCTCTGCCCAATCAAATGCCACCATCAATTTTGTGTGGGATAGTGCACTTTAGGAAGTTTGTTGAAGGTGTCGATGATGGCGTAATGGACATCCCCTCGTTGCTGGTATTTGAGCAATCCGGCCTCTTGTAATGTTTTTGAGCTATTTTGCTCCGGAGAACTTTTCTTTCCTGTTCTTTTATTCCATCTGGCCTTAAGCATCACTGTATCCCCTTCACCATAAGGAGGTTGCGCATATTGATGAGGCCGAAACACAGGTTTTATTGGTAATTTATGCTGTTTCGTCCAGAGCGAATCAAACCCTATGCTTTGTTGCTTAATTACCAAGAGAACCTTATAATCCACTCCGGTTCCCGTACCAATTTCACCTCCAGCCCACGGCTGAGACGTGGCTTTTACAATCTTAAAGGCATTTTGCTCTGTGGTTTGTTTTCCTGTAGAACACGACCATGCACTGAAAGTTATGAGTGATAAACAAATCACTAATTGAAGAGATTTTGGCTGTATTGTCAGTAGTTTATTGCTCATATTGCAAAAGTTGGATTAAATTTATTTCACAAGGTAACGGATTTCATGAAAAGAGTGTTTTGGCTACACACCATTTACCAACCATTCCGCAATAAGCTAAATCTTTTTTCCATCTTGATAACTTGCTCTGCATCATTTGCCATAAGACAACGTAATAAGTTTTACAAGTGTGCGTATTTCCATTAATTTGGCAAATAAATAGCAAGTCGATGAAAAAGCTGCTCCTATCCCTTAGTTTTTTCCTGTTGTTCGTTATCTCCCTTTCTGCCCGGGAAGGCATGGAGACATCTGTGAATGTTTCGTTAATGGGCGGGCCGGGCATCCACAATTTTACTAACCTCGAAGCTCACCTCAAGCAACAAGACGTAATGGGGCGCGATGTGAATTTCACAAGTGTAGGGTTTGAAACAGGTGGCTATGTTGGCGGTATGGTAAGAGGTGTTTTCATGAAGAATTTATTGGTGGGCTTAAGTGTCCATGGCTTATTCATTCCCAAAAAAAGTGCGGATAGGGCTGCCCTTGTTATGAGACAGCGCGGAGGGCATGTCAATATCGGGTACACGTTTTTGAACCGCTATTTGATGATGAGTTCGGTTTATGGTGGCTTAGGGTACGACCGGCTCGATTTTGAACTAACCAATAAGACAGATACAGAAGATCTTAATTTTTTCCCCGATCAGCCCATACCTCCCCAATCCACTGAGACCTATTCCCTTGAAGGGATTTCCTATGAACTCGGTGTAAGTATTAAGCGCCACTATCCGTTTGCCAAAAACAAAAGCGAGGGTTTCAGCTTGCTTTTTGGCGCTGATTTAGGGGCACGTCTCATGGCTGACCCCGATGGTTGGGCAATTGATTCTCAAGATGGACCGCCCTACGACACCCAATTGGGCGCATATTTGCGCTTAACGCTTGGCGTAGCTTATTACAACAAAGATTGAAGAAATGCTCTCAGTAAAACTTAGTTGAGAAGGAAGCGGGAAAAAAGCAGATAGAATGACACGGCTACTGGTTCCAATGGTTGTGGGTACAACAATGCGGCTAAAGCCGCTATGATGAATTGATTGGTACCCGTTGGCTGAAGCNNAGCTTATAGATCAGTGGCTTTAGCCACATTGTTGGCAGGAACCTCTAACCGGGTTATTCTAAGAGCAGATTTAATTCATCTTGCGTTTAAGAGCTAAGAAGGAGTAAAAGGCAAAGTGACGATTCATCCCCTATCTCATCAACCAACAGCTGATCATCGCTCCTTCACCAATTTTTCAAACGTACTGTCGCTTTTTTATTTTCAATCACTTCCTCTTTTGCCTCCCCTTCTTCCAAACGGCCTGAGCCCGCAAGCCGGCCGGGCTCAATGCCAGCGTCAGTAAGGGCTTTGACAATTCTCAGAGAGCGTAAAATATCCAACCGTACATTCATTTTGGGCATATTAAGGCGATGGGGAACCGAAAAACCCTCGAGCGTATCCATATAAGATAGATACTTCTTGTTGCGGATTTTGAGAAATTCAGACTTATCGGCCATGCCGTTGATCTGAATACGCGCCTCCGGGTTGATCTTCATCCATTGAATAAGACCTAACAGGTGTTGACTATCTTGCTTTGTTTTAAGTTGGGCACTGTTGCTTTTATAGCGAAAAGTAAGATCATCGATTTGCGGAGTGGTTGTAAAAAACGAATCCACATTACGGCCGTGGCGGGAAGCTGAATCAATTACCAACCCTCCTGTATAAGGACGGTTGGTCAGGTATTCCCTGGTAAAAATATTGACATCTTCACGATCAACAGCCCGGATACTGTCAGTAAAATTCAAATAGTAGTCAACACTTGTTGACGCCCAAGTGCTTGTGAATTTATTGAGGTAATGATCTGTATTAGATTTGATTTGGCTCCTATCTTGTACAATTTGCCGCTTCGCCTTTTTGAACTGTGTATCCGTGTAATAACTATCCTGATCCCACTTTTTCATCTCAGCTAATAATGTATCATGCATTTCTTCGATCTTGCCGGAATCAGGGACAATGGTAACACGGAAAGAACTCACATGTTTGAGCGGCTGATAACGAACGGATACGCTCTTAGCAAGGCCGGCGTCCACCAAAGCGCTCTTGAATCTTGATCCTGGCTGACCGAGTATATTGGCAAACACTTTAGCCGGGTAAGTCGCATCCCGGCCATAGTTCGTGCCGGGCCCTAGATAACAAACCAAAAACACCGGCTGATGAGCACTCTCCGTCTGAGTAATAATTTGTTCTGAATAATTCAGACGGGGGAAATTGGGACGCTCGTACTTGCTGTAGAAGCCGTCTTCTACCTTAGGCCAATCATCAAAAGTGCTATAAGCTTTATCAACCATTGTTTCATGCTCAACATCACCGGCTATAACCATTAATGTTTGCCGGGGACGAAGATTACTTCTTTTGAACGTGTCCAGCATTTTTGGTGTAGCAAGTGCAATAGCATCGGGATTGCCAAACCTGTTCTTACGGTTAGCAAAAGGTGCCCATAGGCGCTTGATCATATCCTGGTTGAGGGCAAAAAGCGGATGGGACTGGCTCTTTTGATACTCCGCCCGGATGATTTGCTTGGCACGCTTCACCTCATCTATATTGTAGTGCGGATAGCTAACGAGTTGGTTCAAAAAACGAAAGCCCTTATCCACCATTTGCCGGGGAAGTGTCAGCGTATAACTCGCATGCTCAAAGCCAGTGGTATCCCGGAATGTGCCGCCATTTGCCCGAACTGTCTCGCGGAATGACTGCATGTCTTTATCTTTAGCAGCTAAATTGAAAAACAAGTGTTCGTAAAGGTGTGAAAAGCCATCAAAACGGGGTGGTTCAGTGATAGCCCCTCCTTTTAC
>PXTV01000154.1:0-975 GCA_003022985.1 Bacteroidetes bacterium SW_11_45_7
TATCGGTCTTGTTGGCGATAAACGGAAATGAAAAGTGAATGTCGGGGTGAATATATTTTTGCGCTTTGAGGCAGGCGGGGCATTTGCCACAAGAGTCGCCCTCCTGGCGATCCCGGCAGTTCAGGTACTGGGCATAAGCCAAGGCAAGGGGAAGAGCGCCTGTCCCTGACTCTCCCAGCAATAACTGGGCATGGCTTAGCTTATCTTCTTCAACTGAGCGGATCAGTTCCTGTTTGACAGGCTGCTGTCCTATAACATCCTTAAACTGCATACCATTGGTTTTCTTCTCATCAACCGCAAAAGTGCCGCAACGCATTAAGAGACAATACTAAGATAAAAGGCCACAATTCCATGAGCCCTTCTTGACTACGGTAATCCTAACGTAAGAACAATCCGGATAAACAGATCATCACGATTCCTGGAGAACATTGATCACTTCCTCGCTGACAGGGTCTACGGAAGGCGGTAATACTTCCAAAAGTTGCCCCTCTTCATCTATGAGGTATTTCTGAAAGTTCCACTGGATGTCACTGTCCTGTTGTTGATTCAGCTCTTTATTCGTCAACCACTGGTAAAGAGGATGTTTATTGCTCCCCTTTACCTGAATTTTCTTCGTCATGGGAAACGTGACACCGTAATGGTTCTCGCAAAACGTGGCGATGTCGCTTTCATCACCCGGCTCCTGGTTGCCGAAATCATTGGAGGGGCAACAGATGACCACCAGCTCATTGTGAAAATACTCATAGAGCTCTTGCAACTGTTGGTATTGTGGTGTAAAACCGCATTCCGAAGCAGTGTTCACAATGAGCAATTTCTTGCCCTTGAACTGCGAAAAGTCGATCTCATCACCTTTCAACCCCTTTATGGTAAAATTGTAAATCGAGTGTTTATTAGTTGCTTTCAACGTATGCTAACCGGATTGGTTCTACTCCGTCAAATATAAGGAATATTTACCCCTCACGAACAATCGTCAAG
>PXTV01000154.1:980-4552 GCA_003022985.1 Bacteroidetes bacterium SW_11_45_7
GTGGGGACACCAACCGGGGCAGGAATACTCGCATTCGTTCGGTTCCGGATTTTTAAAAGATGAAAAAGGTAGGCGGCACTTGTTTGTTTCTCGTTCTTTTGCTTGCACGCTCCCCTATTCAACATGGCCATCTTGGTCATTAAATTGTTCCTGTCATCCAAATGCTTGACGAGCTGTGTTGCGCAAATCTACTAATCCCGCCTTAGGGGCATTATCCTTTTCCGTTACAAGAGATCAATGTTGATAAATAACATCAACAAAAAAATTGCATTGTTCAAAAGATTTTATACATTCGTAAAAAACTATAGATTATGCGCATTAACTTCTTGATACTCGTGGCTTTAGGGTGGCTTGTTGTTAGCTGCAATCCATGCAGTGATGTAGTATGTAAAAATGGAACAAAAGAACAGGATGGACGGGATTGCAAATGCGAGTGTGACGAATGGTACGAAGGTGAGGAATGCAATACTCGCATGACCAAAAAATTCGAAGGCAACTATGTGGGTGATGTAAATTGTGATGGATCCTCTTCATCAAATGCCCCCTCTAATGTTAAACAATCACCGAGTATTGATAATCGGTTAGTATTTGAAGATGGCGATTATTATGGTGTACTGACGAGTTCAACGTCTTTTGATATACCCAAACAGAGTCATCCAGATCCGGATATTGAAACTATAAGAGGTGGTGGAAGTTTAAACGGGAGTCAAATCACCATTAATGCTGTTTTCACTTCTTCTTTTGGTGGGCAATCAGCCTGTACATTTACCGGTACCGATTGAATAAACCATATTGCTTGGTACATTGAAAGCGATCAGCTTTGCTTATTCCCACGATACTTGCACAGGAATGATATCCCGCCATTTCATCAAACAAACCAAAAATAATCAATTGCCTGTCTGTCTTCTTCAGTAATGTTATAACTTACTGTTGATGCCCTGCCTATTTGCCAAGTATCAAGAAGCGTTGGTGATGACCGGTTCAATAACTCAACTGAAAGCGAAACTGCACAATATTCGATTGGCCGTCCCCGGCCAGCCTTGCAAGCGTATAATTGCCGGCCATTTTAATACCGGGCGTTAAGTACCAATTGATGCCTACCGTTAGATTTTTCAGCGATTGATAATTGTACGGCCATCCCGGAAGATGAAAAGCCGAGAAACGGGCTGCCAATTCCAATGCCCCTTTGCCGCCTTCCTTGTCCATGAGCGAGTTATCTACATTGACTTTGTCCAGCGTCATGGCCCCGGGATCGTATTGCCTCTGGCCGTTGATCATCCAGGATAATTGGCCATGATAGCTTCTTATGGGGAGTGAGCCAATCTTCTGTCTGCTTGCGATTGCTCGTGCTTCCGTATATTCTCCCTGGATCGTAAAAGCCCCGTAATGCCAAGTGAGTTCGCCCCCTATGAGATGTTGTTGACTAACGGGCGAAAAGGTGGGAGGCGTTAAATAGTTCCCCGGCATGGCAGATTCAGGGCTTACCGTTATATCTACATCACCATTTGGCGGTTGACGCAAACTATAGCTTGCCCCTATATGAAGCAAATGCTTACCCTCATCCTGCCAAAGCGGTAAGCCTACCACTCGATTGGTTATGGAAAGATTTGAGCCAACGGAGGTTGTATTAAATAACTCCCCCACAGCCGTAAATACGCCTCCATACCACTTAAGCCGCGGATCAAAAATGGAACGGTGAAACATAACGCCCGCATTTCGTTTTGGCGCCATGTTAACCGGCAATGCCCTGCTTAAAAACATGAGCGTTTTGGAGCTCGACAAGTAATCCTGCAAAAAGGGCTCTTTGAAATGACCGATCGTCATATTTCGAATACCAAGTATGTGGCGAATGGTAAGAAAGACGTCTTTCATAGCCACATTCCCTTCAGCAAACTCGAACTGGACTTTGTATTTGATATGATCGTGCAAAACACCCTTCATGTAGAGGCGTGCCCTGCGAAGTAGCATACGGTTCTGTCCTGTATCGATCGTTTCCGGGAAGGTAGTAAGAGGCAATGTGCCTCCCCTATCCACCTGGATGTTTGCGCCAATACCAAGGGAATAATCTCCTCCTTCACTAACCAGTTGAAACCCGTCATCCCATTGGGCTTGTAAATCAACAGGTTGACCATTAGCAGGGGAAATGGCCATTATAAAAAGGACGAAAAGCAGGGTGAGTTGTCGCAAGATCGATTACCTTTTCGGCAAAAGTAAAACCTGCTATCGTATTACCATAATGTAAACACACATTTTATAGAAAGTCATGTATCAAGAAGCTACAAATAGAAGGCACGGAGCTGCTCATAGAAATGAAAGACTTCTTCAAACCTGTTGTAAAGCGGGGCCGGTGCCAGACGAATCACGTTCGGCTCGCGCCAGTCGGCCACGATGTTCCGCTCGCTGATCTTTTCAAATAGATGGCGGCCATTTTCCTTACTGGTGAGGATGGAAAGCTGACAACCCCGCTCATCGGGGCTGGAAGGGGTGATCACGTGCAAATCCGCTGCAGCTTGCTCACTGTTCTTGCGCACCTCCTCAACAAGAAAGGCCAGATAACCAGTAAGCTGGCGGCTCTTTTCACGAAGCCGTTCGATGCCCGCCTCTTCAAAAATGGCCAATGACGCCCAATTGGCAGCCATTGACAGGACTTGTGCATTACTCAGTTGCCAGCCGGCAGCACCCTGCATGGGTTTGAAACCTTTCTGCATGTCGAAGCGCGTATCCTCGTCATAACCCCACCACCCGGCAAAGCGCGGCAGGTGCGGGTTATTGCCGTGCTTTTCGTGCACGAATGCACCGCCCACCCCACCGGGGCCAGAATTCAGGTACTTGTAGCTGCACCATACGGCAAAATCCACATCCCAATTGTGCAACTTGACGGGGACATTACCGGCACCGTGCGCCAAATCCCAGCCGGCAAAGGCGCCCGCTTCATGGGCAGCTCCGGTGATGGCTGGCATATCGAAATACTGGCCGGTATAAAAATTAACACCCCCTATCAATACCAGGGCAATCTCATCGGCATGTTGCTCGATCGTTTGGATGATATCCTCCGTGCGAAGCGTGTGCACTGCCTTCCACCACTATCTTGTACTTCCGGCCTTTCGGCTGATAGAACGACACCATCATCAAGTGCAGATTGACGGATAACGTGTTCATCATCACCACCTCTTCCGGTTTGGCGCCAACTACATGGGCCGCCTGCTTTTGGGTGAAGTGGTGATAGTAGAACCAGGGATTCTTGCCTTGCATATGCCCTTTAACGGCCAGCTCTTGCCAGTCCTTGAGTTCCTGTTGAATGTAAGCCGGCACAGTTTTGGGCTGAGGCCCGAGCGAATTACCGCAGAAATAGAGCAGTTCGTTGCCTTGCTCATCCCGGGGGATAAAGAATTGGGAGCGGAAATGGCCGAGAGCATCTTCCTGATCCTGCTGGATAGCATATTCCAGGGTGGCCTGGTAATTGAGTAGCTCGCTTGCTTGCTCAGTTGTGTATCCCTTTGTCGATTCTTTCATGGCAGCCTTTCGTTCGTTGTGTCGTAGTGTAATATCCCTGTTGATTAGTCATCGAGAAA
>PXTV01000155.1:0-3064 GCA_003022985.1 Bacteroidetes bacterium SW_11_45_7
TGCAAATTCTTCTGGGGATTGTAACCCTGTTAACCACAAAAGGAGATATTCCTGTTCTTTGGGGCGTGTTGCATCAAGCAGGTGCTATTCTTCTCCTGACAGCCGCATTATTTTTAAACTATCATCTTCAGCCCTCAAGTTCTGCAAATGCCTGAATGTATTATCCCGCAACGCCCTTGCATGCTAAAGCGCCCTTGTTTGCCGGCATTGATATGGATTTTGATGGCCGTGTTGATCAGCCATGGATGTTCACAGCAATTGTCGCAACAAGCCAAAGGCAATGGCGCCTCATCTCCCGATGAGATCGGCTTTCAACTTCACACCAGCTTAAAGGAGGACAATTTTTCCTCCCTTGTTTATTATACGCCCGATAGTCAAGTGATCCGGGAATATTACGCGATTGAAACGAATAACCAGGATGCAGATACCAAGCGAAACATCCGGCACTATGCTCAACATATTACCGAGCAATTAGAACAGGAATTTCGCCAAGCCAGACAGAAGGCAACTTCCGGTGGTCTTGACTGGGAACGTGCCGGGCTCGATTCAGTAGACGTTCGCCATTCCGCTGATAATCCACGTTTTGCGAATGTTTTGATCTACTTGATGGAAAATGGTGATAGTTATCAATTGGCAACAACGTGCGTTCGCATCGAGAAGCGGTGGTATATCAGTGAGAATATCAGATTTGTAGAAGGAAGTAAGAAAGACGAATAAAGTGTTATCCCTATCCCTTTCTTGCTTAGCAGTCAACTATTCTGTGGTTTTCCTTAACTTTGCAAAAAATCATAGAATCATTATGAAACGAATTTTAATCTTACTAATAGCTGTTCTGAGTATATTGGTGATCGACCTCAAAGATGCTGAGGCGCAGGATTACGCTGTTAAGCCATGGAATATCATGATCAATCCATCCCTTTCCTTTGGTCATGTTGGAGGCTATTACAGTCCTTATAATTACGGGGTTGGCTACAGTCCCGGATACGGCTTTACACCAAATTTCATGATATCAGCCAAATTAACATTCCACGATTACATAAGTGCAGGGCCATATTTAGGCTATACATGGTCAACCTCTAACAGTTATTACACAGCTGCTGCTGATGACAGAGTCACAACAACTGCTTTTGGAGCAAAAGGCACATTCCACTATTGGAACATGCTGGACAAGCTCATAACTGAGGTTGACTTTAGATCGGATGAATTCGATCTCTATGCCAATGTTTATATTGGAGCCCGTATCGAAACTGTTACCTATACTCAAGAAGTGACCAAGCAAGGAAAACCTGACCGATATGTTAAAGAAACAGATGCCAAGGAGGAGCCTATCTTTCAACCGAATTTAGGCGCTCGCTGGTTTGCGTCTGATTTCTTTGGCTTGTTTGCCGAATTCGGTTGGTCAGGTATGGGCTATTTCAAAGCAGGCGCTACTTTCAAGTTTAATTAAGAACATGCAGTCTACAAGGATGATGTGCCGCTTATTCTTCATTGAGTAAGCGGCTTTTTTTTGGTCAATACGTCCCGTAGCTTGTCAACTTTGGCCGCTCTCGACACGTCCAATTTATACAAATGGATGATGATTCTTAGGATGGGAGATTTAACATTCTTTGAAGAATTTCTTATCTTAATGAAGGTTTATTGATTTTCTAAGGCGAGCCTTTTCTTGTAACCCATTTTGTCAACTAATATGGCTGATTAATGGTTGAATAAGATAGAGTTAAATTGTTGTGATTCATAACGGAATAGAAATGCTGCGGGCATAAGAATTATTCATTTGAAAGATTACCATTCCATACTCGGTGTTCAAAAAGGAGCAAGCCAGCAAGAGATTAAAGCTGCTTACAGGCAGGCTGTGCTCAAACACCATCCCGACCGCAATCAAAAATCATCTCAACAATTTCAGGACATCCGGGAGGCGTACGAAGTCCTTTCAGGCAAAAAGAAAGGAGAAACCGGTTCCGATATCTACTCATCCATTTTTTGGCGCTTGAAGATCAATGAATATCAACTCGACCCCAGCGTCATTCAATTGAAAGCTGATCAACGCGTTGCTAAACCGGGTGATGAATTCGATGTAACATTTGTTCTTACCGGTATTGGGAAAATTCTGTATATCAAGGGGCTCCAGGCTCATTTCGCTATAATCAAAGGCCCCAAGATCCGTTCAGGGCTTTTTCGAGAGGGGAAACAAATCAATGTGAAATGGTTTTATACCTATACGTTGCGCCCTAAAAAGAAAGGCTATTTAACACTCGGTCCCTGCCTGGCTGTTGTGAATGGCCGCAAAATCCGCTCATCACCTTACTACATAAAGGTGGGCAACCATGTTGCAGCGAATAAAAGTCAAAAGGTCAATGTACGCTATTACTACTATGTTGTGCTCATGTTTTTTGTTATAGCCATTGGCTCAGTGTTGGCCAATCACCTTATTCCCGATACCAGACCCGATTCTCCTCCTATGAGGAAAGCGCAGCCCCTTAATGAGGTTTTTGAGGAGCAAGGATCAAACCAATCCTCGTCTCAAGGCCGTCTCAAGACCGGGTCTTCACCGCTTGATCCCTATTTGGACAGGATAGCTTTGGAGGAGGGATCAGGGAATATGGTCCGGTTTATTAACGGGCCTTATAACGATGCTGTTGTATGTCTTGCCGATGCCCAAACAGGTAAAGTTGTCCGCAATGCTTATATTGAGTCTGGTGATGCGTACGAAATGAAGGATATAGAGAAAGGTACTTATTTTTTGCGTTTGATGAAAGGGAAAAATTGGCAAGCCGATCAACAAGTTTTGGGGCAGGATATTAAAGGAGGCTTTCAGGATGAAGTGCTCTATAAAGAATTTAAGGACGGTTCGTATCGTTTTCGTATGAATCAAACCGACAAGCAAGGAAATCACCAGCCGGCAGTATATCGCATTAAATTGTATTCCACTTCAAACGGCAATATGACCGGTAACGATGTTGAGCCCGATCAAATGTTGAAGGATTCTTGATTTTATTGACCATCTTTGCACCAACGTAAACCTACGAACCATGACAAAGTACCCCTTTATTCTTCTGTCAACTCT
>PXTV01000155.1:3137-4136 GCA_003022985.1 Bacteroidetes bacterium SW_11_45_7
CCTGCGACAAAGACAACGATGTCAATATTTTTACAATAGAGGATGACAAGGCGCTTGGCAAGAAAGTGGCCAATAAGATAGAGGCGGACACCTCAGATCAGGACGTGCTCGATACAACTACCTATAGCGAGGCCTATAATTATCTTTTTCGCATTCGGGATAAGATTCTCAGTTCGGGAAAGGTGCAATACCGGGACGAGTTTGTCTGGCGCACACGCATTATCGATGATACAACCTTAAATGCCTTTTGTGCTCCTGGCGGCTACATTTATGTCTATACAGGGCTCATCAAATACCTCGATTCCGAAGAAGAGCTTGCAGGTGTCATTGCCCATGAAATAGCCCACGCTGATAAGCGCCACGTGACGGATCAATTGACAAAGAAATACGGTATCAGTGTGTTATTAGATGTTGTGTTGGGTGAAGACAGAGGCACCCTGGTGCAAATAGCTAATGGGCTTGCTCAGCTGAAGTTTAGCCGCAATAATGAGTCAGAAGCGGATGAGTATTCCGTTATTTATATGTGTCCCACGGATTACCAGGCAGACGGTGCTGCGGCATTTTTCCAGAAATTGTTGAATCAAGGGCAAACAGGACCGCCTCAATTTTTAAGCACGCACCCATCACCTGATAATCGGGTTGAAGCGATCCAATCCAAAGAGCAAGAACTGGGCTGCGATGGTGATCAAACCTACGACAGCCGTTATCAGGATTTTCAGAACAGCTTGCCGTAGATCATTTCACAATAGATCGTGCAGATGAAACACCTGTCGCTGGATTACTCTTTAGAATAACACGGCTACTGGTTCCAATGGTTGTGGATACAAAAACGGGGCTAAAGCCGCTATGATGAATTGATTGTTACCCGTTGGCTGAAGCCAACGCCAATGATTTTTGAATAACTTTCCAAAAGTTTTCCGCTTTATGGATTCCACATGTACCGCCCTCTTTTCCGGTAACTTTTGGAAAGTTGCCAGCCAAGGGTTCAAAAGCCTATAT
>PXTV01000156.1:0-10323 GCA_003022985.1 Bacteroidetes bacterium SW_11_45_7
AATACCTGTATAGAATACGATCTTACCACCCGACATGCACCAAGCGTTAACCTGTGAATCCGCTACAACATTGAATTCCCATTCAAAGCCGTCAAGTCTGTACAACTCATTTTTATTGGCCAGAAATTCTTCAGTTGCACTGACGATATCTTCTCCTACTTCCTTTAGTTTCTTGGTACGCTCATGGGAGGAATCAAGGAGCTTGTGTTCATTTTTGGTAAGGAACTTATCATAGCTCGAAAAGCTCATATCCTGCACGTACCCGCTGGGAAGCAAGATGAGTTGATTTCGTTCCGTGATGGGTACATCCTGACAGCTTGTGGCTGAAAGAAAAACGATAACAAGCGCAAGAACTCCGGGTAACGAAAGACATCTTTGAGCTTTACGCAATGCAGGGGCAATGTTAAGTGTATTCATCAAACCGGTATTTAACGACTTCTTATTTTGGAAAGAAGGCGTAAAAATTCGATATAGAGCCAAACGAGTGTGACAATCAACCCAAAGGCGCCAAACCACTCCATGTACTTGGGCAAATTCTGTTCTGCAGCTCTTTGAATGAAATCGAAATCAAGCACAAGGTTCAATGCGGCAACTACAACAATCACCAGGCTTATCCCAATACCGATTAAGCCGTTACTGTGGAGATAGGGCATACTGATACCGAACATGCTAAGGATGAAATTCAGGAAATAAACGAGTGCTATAGCACCTGTTGCCGCTATGACCCCTTTACGGAAATTTTCCGTGACAACGATCAAACCTGTCCGATAGGCGAGCAATAATGAAGCAAGTGTACCGAACGTCAGCGCCACAGCTTGAATGGCAATGCCGGTATATTGCGCCTCGAACATTGCTGAAAGGGCGCCCAGGAAAAGCCCTTCACATACTGCATATGCAGGAGCTGTTACAGGTGACCACTCCTTTTTAAACACAGTGACCACTGCAAGGACCAAACCTGCAATAGCCCCTCCCCATATAAATGCAGTAACATGGCCGCCAGAAAAATAGAGATTCCATGTATAAAGAGCAGGCAAAAGCAGGATGATCAACATGAGGGCTGTCTTGTTGACGGTGCCCTGAACAGTCATGGCTTCCGTTTCCGATGCAAGACCTGTTTGCTTGTCGAAAACCTTGGCACTCATTGCCGGATTTGCTGAACGGAACAATGGGATTCAATTTAGCGATGAGTTAATATAGACAGCTCGAACTGTTTTACCATAACAGATAAAACCGGGTGTCAGAGACAAAAATATAATGAAAATGAGACCTCAGGTCATTGCTATTGCTTTCCAGGACCTGAGACACTTATAGGAAAAGTTTACTGCTCAACCAGCTCATCGATCTTGGCTGCCACTATAAAATCGTTCTCGGACAGTCCGCCAATGGCATGTGTTGTAAGTTCTGTCACGGCCATGCCGTAGTGAACGTGGATATCGGGATGATGCCCTTCATCCTCAGCGATGTCTGCTACTTGATTCACAAAATCCATCGTCTTCTTAAAATCCTTGAACTCAAAAGATTTGCGGATTTTCCGATCATCCTCAACTTGCCATTTCGTTTTGAGCGTGTTCTTGTAATTTTCGATCTCATCCTTTTTCAAAGGAGGAACACCCCCTTCGCAAGGTTGGCATTTCTTTTCTGTTAGTTCCATATACGTTCAGTTTCTTCACTTTTTAACAATACAATCGAATAGCTGTTGTTGATCGATTGCCGCACAGCAAAATTACCAAAGTTGACATGCAGCTTTTGGTCAGCTTTTGGCCCCTACATGGTCTCCTGCCTCAAACTTGAAAGGAGTTAATCGTTAGCAATACCATTCTGATCAGTAATTCCGGATAATATGGCCTTAAATTGATGTGCTGCGCATAGCTTACATTTGTCGATTGTAGATGAGGATCAATTCATCATCTGGCTTATCACCTCAATTGCGAACTTCCTTAAAAAATGCAACTTCTCGCCAAAACCCTTTACGGCCTTGAACATGTTCTTGCCGATGAGCTGCAAGCGCTGGGTGCGCAATATGTAGAACGCCTCAACCGAGCTGTTCGTTTTCATGGTGATCGAGCACTTATCTACAAAGCTAACCTCTGGTGCCGAACGGCCTTGCGCATCTTACTTCCTGTCCATTCCTATACAGCCCGCCATAAAAACCAGCTTTACAATGGTGTGCGAAGGTATAATTGGCAAGAACTGCTTAAATCATCGGATACCCTGGCAGTCGACACAACCTTGCAAAACACCTACTTCTCGCATTCCAAGTTTGTATCGCAGAAGATTAAGGATGCCGTAGTTGATCAAATTCGAGAGAGGGAAGGCAAGCGTCCTTCCGTTGATCTGGATCAACCAACACTTCGCTTAAACGCCCACATCTATAAGAACAAAGTTAGCTTGTCGATCGACACCTCAGGGAACAGTCTTCACAGACGTGGCTACCATGTGCATTCGGCTGCGGCTCCACTCAATGAAGTCCTGGGTGCTGGCATGATAAGGCTGGCTGACTGGCAGGGAAAATCGCCTTTGCTCGATCCGATGTGCGGCTCGGGCACGATTGTAACCGAAGCTGCTATGATTGCTGCTAACATCGCCCCCGGCCTCAACCGTTCATTTGGATTTGAGACCTTGAATGATTTTGACCATGAGCTTTGGCAAACGATCAAACAAGAAGCCAAGGATGCACAGCAAGAGCCAACTGCACTGATCCGGGGATCGGATCAAAGCGCCAGAGCCATCCGATCAGCGCGCATCAACCTCCAAACTGCCGGGGTTGATCAACATGTGACCTTACAGATTTGCTCCCTTGACAAATTGAAGCCACCGGTTGATCAGCAGGGCGTCATTATTACCAATCCACCCTATGGCGAGCGCCTTGGCAAGGATGATTTACCCGGCTTCTATCAAACCATAGGTGACAAACTCAAACGTTCATTTCCGGGTTGGGATGCCTGGCTATTGAGCGCTAACCCCGTTGCAATTAAACGCATCGGTTTACAAACGCAAAATAAATTAACGCTCTATAACGGCCAACTCGAGTGCAAATACCTCCATTATCCCCTCTATCAAGGAAGCAAGAAAAAGAAATACGCTGCGCAATGATGAATGACCCTTGATCAAATGCAGATTGATCAATCCCATTCACCATCCTTTGCTGTAGATCTCCTTCATCCGCTCCACAATATGAAAGACAGCCGGGCAAACTGTTGTGTTCTTTTCGGTGACAGATAGAAGCTGATGGAATTTGCGTCTGTGGGTATGGGGGAAACTCGCACATGCGGCTGGTCTATCCTCATAGACGGAACAGTAATTATCATCGCCAAGAAATGGGCAAGGAGCTTGTTGTAATACATATTCATCGTCTTCATCCCTGCGTAGATAACGCTCCACAAATGTTGCGGGCCTGATGTTGAAGGGTTTAGCTAACCGTTCAATATCGCGTTTTTTAAAAACAGGACTTGTTGTTTTACAGCAGTTGGCGCAATCCAAACAATCGATTTGGCTAAACGCTTCTTCATCGAGTTGATGAACAGTACGATCGAGGTCTTTCGGAGGGTTTTTCTTTAATCGTTTGAAAAAAGCGCGGTTTTCCTTGCGTTTTGCCTTAGCACGATCGCGGAAGAGGCGAATATTGGGAGGTTGCATTGCCTCAAATTTAGCCAATTTGAGAGCATCCCAACTCATTGTTCTTGTTTATAACTTTTCCAAGCAAAGACCTCATTATTATACCACCTTTCATTTCCCTTCCACAGGTTGTGGAAAACTCCTGAGTCCTTGAGTGCTTATTTTCATTAACTTTGATTTTACCCTGTGTTAATTGGAGTTTGAGAATAACACGGCTACTGGTTCCAACGGTTGTGGGTACAACAATACGGCTAAAGCCGCTATAATGAATTGTTTGTTATCCGTTGGCTGAAGCCAACGGCAATGAATATTGAAAAATCCGGGCATTAACAATTGCTGTCAGCTTTAGCTGACGGATTCAAAAGCTTATAGATCAGGGGCTTTAGCCACATTGTTGGCAGGAACTTTTAACCGTGTTATTCTATAGAGTTTTCCTACTTCATCCTTTGGGTAGAATGATTTTGATATAGATGTTGTTAAAAAAATGTAAGTGGCATAGTTAAGAGTGAACGATCTGCCTACGAACAGGAGTTGGGGAAAGCTTCTTTTTACTAAAGTGGAACAGGCCATGAGTCGAGAAATTCGCTTATTACCATGACAAAGCATATTTTTGTTACCGGTGGGGTCACCTCTTCCCTTGGAAAAGGCATTTTTGCCGCTTCGCTTGCTAAACTTTTACAGGCACGTGGCTATACTGTCACCATTCAAAAATTCGACCCTTACATTAACGTTGATCCCGGCACGTTAAATCCTTATGAACATGGCGAATGCTATGTAACAGAAGATGGAGCCGAGACTGACCTCGACCTGGGCCATTACGAACGCTTCCTCAACACTCCTACTTCACAGGCCAACAATGTCACCACCGGTTTGATTTATCAAACCGTGATCACGAATGAACGCGAAGGCGAGTATCTCGGCAAAACCGTTCAGGTAGTACCTCACATTACTGATGAAATTCAGCGCAGGATGCTCTTGCTCAGTGATGAAGGCCAATACGATGTGATCATTACCGAGTTGGGAGGTACTGTGGGTGACATCGAGTCCCTGCCTTACATTGAAGCGGTACGCCAGCTTAAGTGGGAATTGGGTAAGGATAACTGCATGGTGATTCATCTTACCTTGCTTCCCTATTTGAACGCTGCCAAAGAATTAAAAACAAAGCCCACTCAACATAGCGTTAAGGAGTTGCTCAGCAATGGCGTTCAGCCGGATATGCTTGTTTGCCGAACGGAAAAGCAATTAACAGAAGATGTAAGAAAAAAATTGGCCCTGTTCTGCAATGTTGATATGGATTCCGTCATTCAGGCGATCGATGCTGATTCCATCTACCAAGTGCCGCTCAACATGCAGCAGGAAAATCTCGACAGCACCGTTCTCCACAAATTAAACCTTCCTGTTGATGACGAACCAAATTTGACAAGCTGGCAATCATTTCTTACAAAGCTGCGCAATCCTGCCAAAGAGATCACCATTGGCCTGATAGGAAAGTACGTTGAACTGCAAGATGCTTACAAATCCATAGATGAGGCATTTATTCATGCAGCTGTGAGCAATGATTGCAAGGTGAATGTTGAAACCATCCATTCGGAAACGCTGACCCCGGGTAATGTTGGAAAAGTGCTTGGTCATTTGGATGGCGTGCTTGTGGCGCCCGGTTTTGGCCCCAGAGGCACGGATGGTAAAATCGAAGCGATTCGTTATATCCGCGAAAATCACGTACCCTTTTTCGGTATTTGTTTTGGGATGCAATGTGCCGTTATTGAATACGGCCGCAATGTGCTGGGCTACCAGGATGCCAGTTCTGCTGAAATCGATGCGGATACAAACAACCCGGTGATTTCACTCATGGAAGAGCAGAAAGACCTCGAGAAAATGGGTGGTACCATGCGCTTAGGTGCATACAGATGCGTTCTTAAAAAGGCCACGCTCGTGCACAATGCCTATCAGCAAGACGAAATATTAGAGCGTCACAGGCATCGCTATGAATTCAACAACGCTTATTTAGATGATTTTGAGGCAAGTGGTATGATCGCTTCGGGCATCAATCCGGATAATGATCTTGTCGAGATCATTGAACTCAACAATCATCCCTGGTTTGTAGGCGTCCAATATCACCCCGAGTTAAAAAGTACCGTTGACAATCCCCACCCCCTTTTCGTTAACTTTATAGCAGCTTCCATAGCCCATCAAGAATCGGGCACGTCCACAACAGCCAGCAAGGGAAATGTGGTGTCTTATTCTTAAATTCGCACACCTCAAACACGCCTTGCATAAATGGACAGGAACACGGTTATTGGCTTTATCCTTATCCTCATTATTCTTGTAATTTACAGTCTTTACAATTATCAGAATCTGCAGGAGCAGAGGAAAAGAGAGCAAGAAAAGCAAAAAAAGGAGCAAATTGCTGGTGATACCACCTCCCCGGCAGAGTCAGCCTCACCCCCCGGCCAAAAGCAAGGTGACACTTCCCGGGAGAAGCTAACATCCCAACCGCAAGACGATACCACTCAAAATGGCATTCCGGCTTCGCGCAGCCGTGAATTCGGTCCTTTTGCTCATGCCGCCAGCGGGACTGTTCAATACGATACCATAGAAAACGAGAAAATGGTGGCCATCTTCTCCAATAAAGGTGGTGCTATTCACAAAGTACGCCTTAAGGATTACATGCGCTACGATTCCCTGCCTCTTGTCTTATTTGATGGGGATGAGAAACAGCTGAATTACCAATTCTTTACAAGAGGCAACAAATCCATTCAAACCAAAAATCTCTACTTCTCCCCTTCTAAAAGTGGTTCCTTTTCAATTAGTGGCAATGAAGATCACACCATTTCTTACAAGGTTGAATTAGGCGATGGGCAATATCTTGAGCAAAAATATACGCTCACAGGAAACACGAATCTTCTCGATTACGAGGTCAATTTCGTGAATCTTGACCAGTACCTTTCACCAAATGCCGAAACTGTCAAGCTTACCTGGCGCCAAAAACTGAAAAAGTTAGAAAAGAGCATGACGAGCTCCAGGCGCTATTCAGCCCTTTATTACAAATCCCCTCAGGGGGGGCTGGAGCACCTTTCTCAATCCGGTTCTTCAGAATACAGTGTTGACAAACCTTTAGATTGGATCTCTTACAAGCAACAGTTCTTCAACGCTACTTTAATTCCCCGGGGTGACTTTTTCGATCAAGCGAAAATGCGTTCCACAACAAATGAGAACTCGGACTATGTCAAAATCCTGAAGACAGACATGGAATTTCCCTTCAACCCGGGTAAGGATAATTACTATTCCATGAAGTTCTATCTGGGGCCCAATCAATACAACACCCTTGCTAACGTTGAAGACGGGCTTCAGGGTATCATTCCCCTCGCTCCGGATTTCTTCCTCTTCAGCTGGGTTAGTTTTATCAACAAATGGCTGATCATACCTCTCTTCAACTTCCTCAACAGTTTCATGACCAATTTCGGGATCATTATCTTGTTGCTCACGCTGGTTATCAAGACCATTCTGTTCCCTCTCACTTATCGCTCGTTCAAATCGATGGCCAAGATGAAGGTCATTCAGCCTGAAATTCAAGAACTGAAAGAGAAGTACGGTGACGATCAGCAAAAATTTGGCACCGAACAGTGGAAGCTTTTTCAAAAAGCCGGTGTTAATCCATTGGGTGGTTGTTTACCCATGTTATTGCAGATGCCCATTCTTATCAGCATGTACTATTTCTTTCCCAGCTCAATAGAGCTGCGGCAAGAAGGCTTTCTCTGGGCTCAGGACCTTTCCACATATGACTCTATCCTCCATCTTGGCTTCTCCATTCCTCTATATGGTGATCACGTGAGTTTATTCACCCTTCTGATGTTCGTTTCAAGCATTCTCTATGCTGCAACAAATCCCCAGATGTCAGGAGGTGGTTCAGGCCCTCAGGCACAAATGAAATGGATGCCTTATATTTTCCCCTTCATGCTGCTTTTTATTTTTAACTCTTTCCCGGCAGCGCTAACCTATTATTATTTCCTGTCCAACATTATCACTTATGCGCAACAGTTCATTATCAAGCGCTTCATTGTGAGCGAAGAGCAAATTCACGAGCAAATTCAGGAAAAGAAGAAACAGCCGGCCAAAAAATCGAAATTTCAACAGCGGCTTGAGGATATAGCCAAACAACAACAGGAGAAGCAACAAGAAATCCAGAAAAAGAAGAAAAAGAAAAAATGACCATCACGCACCCATGATCAATTTATCAGGCACCACCTCTAATCTTTATCAGTTTCTTCTCATGTTCATTCTTATCGGCATAGCGAGCTGCCATAGTACAGAAAAGGGGCAATCAACTTCTGATAAACAGAAAAATAAGGGTAGCGATCAAAGTCAAGCGCCTGATAACCGAAAAGAAAAAAACAGCAACATTTTTTTCTCCCTGGAAAAAACCCCCTGCTATGGGAAATGTCCTGTCTATAAGTTCGTTATCTACCAAGACGGAACAGCTAAATACAAGGGGAAACAATTTGTGGAAAAGGCAGGCGCGTTCAGAAGCGAAAATGTTCAAGAGGAGAAAAAAGCAATTGCCGATTTTGCCAAAACGATCAACTACTTCGAGCTGGCTGGCAAATACCCTGAGAACAAAACAGCTCCTTCGGATTTTTCACAAACCATAACCTACTTGTCCACCAAAAAGAAATCACACAAAGTGGTTAACAAAGGCATGGGGGCACCTGAAAAACTGAAAAAATTCGAGAGCTACACGGATAGTATCCTTAAGCAAGTTGATTGGCAAGAGGTTGAGTAACATGATCTTTCACAAAAGAACAAACCCTTTAAGCTAATTCTGGCTATCATCACCTTTCTCTAAAACATGGATTTGTCAAGCAAGATATCGCACTTTCAACCAATGCTATGATTGAATATGTCTCAATAGCATAATAACCTTCAAGCCCCATTATCGATAATGATTTCAAATTTGTTTTCTTTTTGTGTTTTGAAGTTTTATATTTGCGGCCTCAAAACATCCATTTCATTTTTAAATAAAAACAGAACAGTAGAGCCATGAGAAATCTACTTCTAATTGCAATTGTATTAAGCCTGACAACTACCGTCAGTGCTCAAATTGGTCAATCATTCAACAACTATAAGGTTCATAAAAACCCAGCCAAGGAAAAGACCTTTAGTGGAGACGAAAGTGCCAAGCAATCGACATCTTCCCCTTACAACCCTCATCCCATGCTTAAAGCACCGGGTGATACCGACAGGTTGGGGACAACAACTTATGATCTCCAGACGAATAACTCCGTTTGCCGAAGAGTTGTCGATTACGGCAACAATGAATTAGGTGCAAGCTGGATTTATAGTTTGGATTTCAGCTTAGCATCTTCAGACAGGGGTACAGGTTATAACTATTTTGATGGCAATTCCTGGAAATTCAACAACCCGCAATCACGCATAGAACAAACGCGTGTTGGCTGGGCCAACATTGGCTATACAGGTGATAGAGAATTTGTTGTTACTCACGCTAACAACGATCCGGGAATGAATTTTGCCTACCGTAATCAAATAGGTAGTGGTACCTGGCAAAACAAAACGATTCCAAATGACGAGAATGCCACATGGCCGCGGGCTGATAACATGGGCGACAGCATCTTTGTTATTGTTAGTCGAGCCGCTAATAGCGCAGGCGCCCTTCCACCCAAATTCAACGGCCTGGAAGGTGGATTAGCATTGCATCGTTCCTGGGATGGCGGAGACAATTGGATTGGCCCCGATACGATTGAAGGGCTGAATTCTAACAACATACCTCAGGGAACAACCACACAAAATGGTGCTATTCCGAGTATTGGTGGTGATGAATATGCAATTGACGCTAACGGAGATGCTGGCGTAGTTGCATTTGTTACCGGCTTCCCGCGCCCTCTACTTTTCAAGTCCACTGACTATGGCGACACATGGGATATGACTCCGCTTATTGATGTTTCCAATCCACTTTACCAATTAGTTGATGAAGAAATAGATAGTACCGTAACAAGTGATGAATCCTATTCATTAATTGTTGATGATAAGGGTAAAGCACACGTATTCTATGGCCGTCAGGTAATACTTGACGATGATTCTACGCAGAATGGGTACACCTTCTATCCCTTTGATGCCGGCATCATGTACTGGAACGAATATATGGGTGAAGATGAAGATCCAAAACTGATATGGGAGACACGCCCCGCTGCTGAACAAGAAGAGCTTTGCTTCTGGACATTAACCCAAAACCAGGTTAATCAGGATTGGTCAAGTGCTTATTTCCAGAGTGCTGTCTCCATGCCACAAGCTTCCATGGACCAAAACGGCAACATTTACCTGACGTATTCAGCAATTAGGAGTGCTATCATTCAAAACAATCAGGTGATCAACTTTGACCAATATGACCTTCCCTACAGAAACCAGTATTTGGTTAAATCAACAAATAATGGAAAGGATTGGCAAGGCCCTGTGAACCTTAATCAGGATTCCGTTCAGGAAGCAGTATATGGTTCAATGCCACGAGATATAAAAGGTGATTCTGTTCACGTTCTTTACCAGACAGACAAAAGTCCCGGCACTGCAGTTCAGGCATCCCAAAGCGGTAATGTCCCGGGATCCGGGACTTTTGTGATCAATGATATTGTTATGACAAATGTGCATAAAAACAATATTGATCATCCCAAGGATATCACATGTCCTACTATCACCGAG
>PXTV01000156.1:10357-10952 GCA_003022985.1 Bacteroidetes bacterium SW_11_45_7
ATGTGCGGGTAATACGCTTGTTGATGATTCATTGCGAGCTACCGATGTTCCGGAAGGTATTGTTACCGATGAAGTTCAAATTATCGGTTCATTATCGAGCACATCACCCGGTCACGTTCAAACCTTACAATACTATGTTACTGATAATGCCGGCAACAGCTCGGACACGCTTGAAAGAGTTGTTAAAGTGGTTCCTGATTCCGATGACAATGTTGCCCCGCAAGTTAGTTTAATTGGGTTTGATACTATAGATGTTGTTGTCAACAACTCTTACACTGATGTGGGTGCTAATGCCGGTGACAATTCCGGCTGTTTGGATACCGTACAAGAAAACGATAACGTTAACACCTCAGCTACCGGCACTTATACTTACACATACATTGCCTTTGACAACGGGGGAAATACAGATACTGCTCAAAGGATTGTTAATGTTATTCCTCAGGATCCAATAAAACCATCCATTGTACTGAATGGCAGTAATCCTACTGTTATTTCAGCTTGTGACGGTCAATACACGGAACCAGGAGCAACAGCAACTGATAACACCGGTAATTTAACGGATAGTATTACCATCAGTGGAACAGTAGACAACTCT
>PXTV01000156.1:10957-15165 GCA_003022985.1 Bacteroidetes bacterium SW_11_45_7
AACTCTGTTCCCGGCAATTACGAGATTATCTATACCGCAACGGACGGTTCCGGCAATACTGACACAACCATTAGAAATGTCTTGGTTCAAGATACTGAAGCTCCAAATCTCCAGTTACAAGGCCCTGATACAGTCAGGCTTTGCTTAGGGAACAGCTATTCCGAACAAGGAGCAAATGCTAACGACTGTGTTGAAGGTAATGTGAGCAACCAAGTGAATATTGATAATAGTAGCGTCAATGGCAATTCACGTGGCATCTATACTGTCGATTATTCAGTGAGTGATAGTTCCGGCAATCAAGCGGTTGGCAAAAGAACTGTCGTTGTCAATACAGAGCCGGAAGCCGGATTCCGGATTAATAACAAAAACCAGTTAACTGTGGTCTTTGAAGATACATCGCTTTACAACCCATCTTCATGGACGTGGACGTTTGGTGATAACACCTCTAAACAAGATCAAAATGTGGTAAAAACCTTTAACTCAAATGGTACTTATAAGGTTTGCCTTGAAGTGACAAATGAGTTCAATAATGTATGCGGCACACAACCGGATTCAACTTGTATGATGGTTACTGTCCAAGGTGTAGGGGTAAGTGAAACATCCCTTGATAAGAACATCCGGCTCTATCCTAACCCATCTTCGGGCCAAGTCAATATCAAATTTGGCGAGGTGGCCGGTCAAGAGGCAACAATTCGGGTCCACGATGTTATAGGGAAAACCCATCGTGTAATGGAGGATGTTAGAATAGCCAGGAATGATGAGAAATCCCTATCTCTTAATGACCTTGATACAGGGCTTTATTTCATCACAATCAAAACGGATGAAGGAACGGTTACTAAAAAAGCAACGCTAACAAGTGACAACTAAAAGCCCCGGATCATTGACACAAAGAAAGGCCAGCTCTTTTCAAAGGGCTGGCCTTTTTTATTGAAGTTCGTTTGAATCAATCAACATGTTGAATGAAATAAGCCGGCCACCAACTGCTCCCCCGTGAATTGATTATATCGTTCAACAGCCTTGCTCGTTTCAAGAATATGGAGATCGATGCCACGATCCACGATTAATTGTTGCGTTTCATGTTTTACTTGAAGACGCTGCCAAAAGCCCTTTGATAATATCATCACAGAAGGATTATACTCGAGTAACCCTCTTACATCACCGGGCTGTATCCCCGGAGCATGATGCGTGCCTGTTTCTCGCCAATCCCATTCACACGCCCCTCCAGGGTAGACTTTAGCATCCCGAAAAGGCCTGTTGAAACCTTCAATGTGAATCTCGCCCCATGATGCTTCTTGAATTGTAGGTGATACGAGCTGATCCATGGCTTTTTATATTTTATCAATAAGCCTTGAAAGAGCAGTTTGATCCGGAGAAAATAGATAGATAAATTGGAAAGAAAAAGGCTAAGATGCGCAGTAGATCAAGTTAAGAAAAAATACTTAAAATTTTTGAATCATTTATGCACCTCCAATCACTCTTTTTAAGGTGGTAATCTGATTTTCCCACAATAATTTTTGATCCTCTATTTCATTTTCTTCTGCAAAGTCGGTAATGATGAGAATGGTATCGCCTGTTACTTCTGATTTATCTATCTCAAAAGAAAAAAATGTATCGTCACTGTCCTGCCAGCTAAATTTAACTTTTTTGTCTTCTTCCTCCTCAACCAATTCAGCTTCTTCGCTATAGCCATCCCACGTAAAAAAGTAATGGTTAGAATCAGCTTTGACATCATCAGCAAACCACTGAGATAAACCAGTAGGCGTTATAAGAAACTGAAACAAAATCGAAGCGGTAGAACCAATCGAAAATTCGACTTGATACGATTTATGGGTCATACTTAATAATCAATTCCTTACTTTCAATTATCACAATAATAGGGAAAATTTGCCCACTCAAAAATTGTCAACTGAAATTCTTTTTCATAAAAGTTCGTTCTCAATCACTTGCACTTCAGAACTGACTATGCGATTTACCATTTAACCTTTTCTCATCAGTTACTGAAAGATTATCGATTTTTTTATTCCAGGATTCGCTCTTACACTAAGTTTAAGATAATTAACCGAGTATTTTCAAGCAATAAAACCGTAGCAACGACATTAGGGGTGGCGTTATTACTCAATTTTCGATATATTTGATAGGGAAAACACCAATCGATCAATTTGAAGTCAATCACACAAGGTCACTCGCTTTTATTTTTGATTGGCTTAGATTTGCTATAACCCTAACCAAAACAGTTACGCATGAGGCAACTAAAAATCACCAAATCCATCACTAATCGTGAAAGCCAATCACTTGATAAGTATTTGCAGGAAATTGGCAAAGTTGATTTACTTACCCCGGAAGAAGAAGTAGAATTGGCAAAACGGATCAAAGAGGGTGATCAAGTTGCTCTTGAACGTTTAACAAAAGCTAACCTTCGTTTTGTGGTGTCCGTTGCCAAGCAATATCAAAACCAGGGGCTCTCCTTAAGTGATTTAATCAACGAAGGCAATCTTGGATTAATTAAAGCCGCTCAACGTTTTGATGAAACCCGTGGCTTTAAGTTTATCTCTTATGCGGTTTGGTGGATACGGCAATCCATTCTGCAGGCATTAGCAGAGCAATCCCGCATTGTACGCCTTCCACTCAACAAAGTTGGGTCCTTAAATAAGATCAATAAAGCGTTTTCCCATTTAGAGCAAGAGTACGAGCGCGAGCCCTCTTCGGAGGAACTGGCCGACAACTTAGAAATTAATTCAAGTGAAGTGCAAACCACCCTTTCTTGAAAATGGCAATGCCAAGGAAGCTGACAATGAGCTTGAATACGGTGAATCTCTGAGAAAAGAAATTGAACGTTCTTTGTCAACACTCAGCGAACGGCAAAGGGACATCATTAAGCTCTATTATGGTATTAGTGTTAAGCATACCATGTCCCTTGAAGATATTGGTGAAAACTTTGGCTTAACACGCGAGCGTGTACGTCAAATCAAGGATAAAGCTATTAATAAGCTTCGTACTACATCCAGAAGTAAGTTGCTGAAATCCTATTTAGGAAGCTAATCGGGCAAAACAAAAGATAACTATTGCTAATAGATCCCCTAAAAGTTTGAAAAGAATCTGCAGTTGAAATGAGTTATTCACCGGGCAACGGAACATTAGCACAAAATCAAACACCTTACGAGACAGAGCTAAAAAACTGGATCGAGAAGGAAAAAAGGGCCCTGGAGCTGATTCAAGTAGTTGGAAAACTGTGGCTGGATAAATCAGTAGAGCTGGTGGTTTTGCGAAGACGCATTTTTGACAATAATGTATCAGAAATATTAAACGATCACCTATACGCTAAAAACTACCTTGAGCAACCTATTACAGTAGATGTGACCCTTGAACTTGCTCAAGCAATTTCCCGCCTTGATATTGCCCCTGCAAGAATTGATATGGGACGTCTTGATGCAGAATGGCTAAAGGAGAAACAAGACTATAGTAATGTAGATGATTTCGTCAGTGATAAGCTTAGTGATTTCATTGGCTCTGACAAGCTTCAACTCAACCCTCGTGACGTTGTGCTTTACGGCTTGGGGAGGATCGGTCGGTTAGCTGCCCGCATTCTTATTGAACAAGCAGGAAAGGGGCAGCAATTGCGTTTACGAGCTATCGTAACCAAGAACAATTCCGATGAGGATATCCTGAAACGTGCCAGTCTTCTCCGCAAAGATTCAGTTCACGGGAAGTTGGCAGGTACAATCGTTGAAGATCTGGAAGAGAAAACACTTACAATCAATGGCCAGAAAGTCCACATGATCGGTTCCGAGGAACCTGAATCAATCGATTATACCGAGTACGGCATTCACAATGCCATGATCATCGACAATACTGGTGTATGGCGCGATCGCGAAGGATTATCCAAACATCTTTGCGCTAATGGAGTGGATCAAGTGCTCCTAACAGCACCGGGTAAGGGCGATCTGCCCAATTTGGTTTATGGCATCAATCACGAATCCTATAAAGATGAAGACAACATCTATTCAGCAGCCTCCTGCACTACAAATGCTATTGTACCGGTTCTTAAAGTTGTCAATGATCAATTGGGCATTGATAAAGGGCACATTGAAACAGTGCACGCTTATACCAACGACCAGAACCTGCTCGACAACTATCACAAAAAATCGAGAAGAGGGCGCTCTGCCGCTTTGAATATGGTGATTACTGAAACAGGAGCTGCTAAAGCTGTA
>PXTV01000157.1 GCA_003022985.1 Bacteroidetes bacterium SW_11_45_7
GCTGCATTTAATGCGCCATTGTTGGTAAAGGTGTTCTGTGATACCATGCTTGTCGAATCCGATGGTGTAACATTGGCATTACTTTGAACATACATCCCCCATCCACCACTTTGACGAATGGTACTGTTCTTCATGTCGAGGGAACCGTTATTATTATCATTTACATAGATGGTAGAATGATCCCAAAAATCATCACTACCTCCATGATGAAATTCAACATTGCGAAACACATTCTCGGGATTATTGGAGTTAATTTCAATCACCCTCCAGAAACCACCCGTTTCTGTTTTTCCCTTAAAGGTGATCTTGTCTGAAGACGTCCCTTCCGCATTAAAAGCAGCGCCTTGGTTGACATGGATTTCACTACCACTTCCCATGCGTACATTTGTGCCGGCCTGGACGGTTACTTGCGCATTCACATCTACATCACCCTTAATCAAATAGGGAGAAGAAGTGTTTCGCCAAGTTTGATTTTTCTCAATGGAGCCGTTATCATTCACCAAAATGTAGGGTTTATCATTGTTGTTATTATATGTTGTCTCCGTATCCAAAAAGTCAATTAAATCAGCGGTGATGCGTAACCCTTCTTTACCATTATTACTGAATGTATTATTGCTGAAATTATTAAGTTCAGTACCGTCTTGAGCGTATAAACCATAGCCCTTACTCTGACTGAAGGTGGTATTTGTCACCTTGAGTTGCGCATTATTGTTGTTATTCACAAAAACCATGGCATTGTTCCAGAAACTATCGCCTCCGCCATTTGATAGTTGTACATTTTCGAGTACGTTTTTCGGGTTATTCGAGTTGATTTCGATTACTTTCCAAAACCCTTTCGTATCAACTTCGCCCTGTATTGTAATAGGTTTAGCTGATGTACCACTGGCTTGCAGATAACTGCCTTTATTAACACGTATTTCGGCACCAGAACAAAGGCTTAATGTGACGCCTTCTTCAATCGTGAGACCTGCGTTAACCTGAATTCTTCCACAAATATAAGTGTTGGAAGAAAGAGTCATAGCACTCTCAATATTGGATTCAAGCGTGTCTGATGCGAACGAATTCTCGTACTTGCAACTACCATCATCTTCCTCTGCATCGGAGTCGTAATTAATAGCATTCGGGTCTGTACATCCTTCTTTGTCCTTACAGCTTTGGAGTGTTGCAACCCCGGTAATCATGACAAGAACAGTTAAAACGAGGGTCATATTTTGTGAAATGGAACGGTAAGTCATGGTGTTACTTTTTTGGTTAACAATTGTAATTGACGCTATAGCGTAAATTTAGTAATAGTTAAAAGAAATTGAGAATAACACGGCTACGGCTTCCAAAAATTGTGGGTCCAAAATGCGGCTAAAGCCGCTATCATGAATTTCTTGTTAGGCCGTCAGCTTTAGCTTACGGGACCAAATGCCTGTATAGCATGTGGCTTTAGCCACATTGTTGGCAGGAACCTCTAACTGTGTTATTCTAAGAAATTAAATCAATTTTCAAATAAGAGCCTTATTGTCCTGTTTGTCAAACCAAATCTAAAATCTACGAACGTCATTCTAAAACAAAATCTCAGTCATTTTTAAAATCGAGAGCCCCCATTATGCAATGGCAGTTCCGTTTGAATAAAGCTACAATAGCTCTTTCATTTTATGGACTGAACCTTGCTATTCACTTCTATAAAGGCATTCTTTTCCCAAAACGCCTGGTCACTTAACCCGAAAAACTATAGGTCAACACCACTTCCCCGTTCATTATCTTGTAATCAACGGGAATCAAGAGCTTATTTTCCGTATGAATGCATGCATTTACCCGGCCCCGATCACCATCAGGAACGTCCATTACCCACAACTGCTCTTTAAAGCTTAATTCCCCTTCAGCGTAGAGTTTGAACAAGGTTTCCTTAATCGACCAATGGAGAATGAGGGATTTTGTTTTATCACCATTCTCCGGGATGTGTTTCATCTCTTCATCGCTCATAAACTTATCTGCCACACGTTGCACTTTGGGATGAATATATTCCACATCGATCCCTACACCTTCTGAACGGCTAATGATGACCGCCACAATATCCTTTGAATGCGATATGGAGAGCGAATAAGGCATATTGATCAGGCGGGGACAATAATAGTGCTCATCCTCTTCAATCCGCCAAAGAGCTAATGACGTGTGGTGGGTGATGTCTCTATAGTCGATTAATGCCAATCCCGATCGATATTTAGATCACGCTCCCGGAAATCAAGTGCAATGCCTGATCATCCAAAACAATTACCTTTGCTCGTTTCCTATGAAAGACCTTTCCATTCAGAAAGAAACCACGCTGACAGGCCACAAGGCTGCCATTTTTGCCATTGAGGATGGCGTGGATGAGAACATTTTTCTCACCGGCAGTGGTGACGGACAAGTCGTGGAATGGGACCTCAATGATTTCACCACAGCAAAGGTGATTGCTAAAGTTAACACAAATATTTTTTCCCTTGAGGAAATACCGGGTACCAGCTACTTGTTACTCGGCCAGTTACAAGGTGGTATCCACGTGATCGATCTCGATCAAAAACAGGAATACAAACACCTCTCGCTTCACGAAGATGGGGTGTTTGATATCAAAGTGGTTCCGGAAGAGAACATTTTTATAGCAGCGGGTGGAAAAGGATTGCTTTCCGTATGGTCACTTGAGGACTTTTCATTAGTGAAAACCGTTCAGGTGGGGGAGGGCAATTTGCGCAGTATCGATTTTCACCCGCACGAGAGGAAGATGGCTGTCGGCTGCAGCGATAACTGCCTCTATGTACTGGACCGCGACTCCTACAAAATTATACCGTCAATCACCTTGCCTTTTCACCTTGCGGACGCTTGTTTGCCTCAGCGAGCAGGGATAAAACGGTCAAACTTTGGGATGCCGAAACGTTTGAACTCCTGAAAGTGCTGGATAACAAGAAGTTCGAGGGGCACGTGCATTCCGTCAATAAGCTGCTCTGGTCTCATGAACACGATTTGTTGATCAGCTGTGGTGATGATCGCAGTGTGATAATATGGAAAGTAACTGTTGATCGTTCACAAAACTGGTCTTGAGCACTTAGGCAAGCGAGTAGGAACACAACAATCAACACGAGTTGATATCAAAACAAAAGAACAATTTTCAATTACTGACTTCAAATCCTTGGTAAAAGAATGATCCTTTCCGATCAATTGATTCAGCAGGAAATAGCCAATGGCAATATTCTCATAGAGCCTTACAGGCCCGAATGCCTTGGCACAAACTCCTACGATGTGCATTTGGGGCGCTATCTGGCTACCTATAAAGACCGTGTTCTGGATGCTAAACAACACAACCAGGTCGAATACATCCTTATCCCGGACGAGGGATACGTTTTAGACCCCCACACACTTTACCTTGGGGTTACTGAGGAATATACCGAAACCCACAGGCATGTGCCCTTTTTGGAGGGAAAATCCAGTACCGGCCGGTTGGGTATCGACATTCACGCAACAGCCGGCAAGGGGGATGTTGGGTTTTGCAACACCTGGACGCTGGAAGTGTCAGTGGCTCAGCCAGTCAAGATTTATGCCGGCATGCCCATTGGCCAGCTCATTTACTTTCACATTGATGGTGAAGTGGAGAACTTGTACCACAAGAAGAAAAGTGCCAAATATACAGAGAGGAGCATCAAGCCCGTGGAGTCGATGATGTGGAAAAACGATTTTTAAGGCGCTTTTCCTCTGTCCTGTGCCCGTATTTATGAGCTTCGTTCAAGGTTTCACCCCCCCGGCTAATGGCTTTTGAAACTCCCTTCTTCAACCGTCAACTGAAGCTGAATTTTTGAGTGAAGTGACCCTCTTAAAACATTATGCCAACCCGGCAGGCGGAGGTGAAATGATCAGCCCTCAAAATGCAGTGAGATCAGGATGGTGCGTGTGAACAGTTTGTCGATGACGTTGGAATATTGCAGATTCCTGTCGCGCGCATGGACGTTGAGCAACCCGTGAGATATCTTGATCTCAGGGGAAAAGATAAAGAGGGGAAAGAAGAACTGCAAGCCGCCACCAAATTCAGCCGATATATTATGTCGGCCCACTTTTACTTGACTATCGGCCTTGCGGGCTTCGGCATTTGAAGCAAGGTCTAAGCCGTATTTAACCCCGCCCAATACGTACACACGCATATCTTGCACCGGATCCGACTTGTAGCGAACCGTCAATGGGAAGTTCAAGTAGATCGATTCGATGGTTCTTTTGGCTGTTTGATCCTCGATCAGACGGTAATCGAGGTTTTTCTCAGCAAACGAAAGAGCAGGAGTAAACCTCAGATCAAAGTACTTGCCAAGCTTGAGATTGGAAATAATGCCGAGGTTAAAACCGGGACCATAGCTCGAGTTCAATACATTAATGCTGTCGTGGTAGTTGAATTGCTGAGAGTGCTTCACCTTGAATTTGGATGTGTTATAACCAAGAGTAATGCCAAAGTAGAGCTCTTTTTGGGAAAAGTCGCGGTAGTTTAGTATTTTGAAAACCAGCTTCCTCCAATTCCCCGGTAAAATCACTTCCTTCTGGAAAAACACCCACTGACTCCGGCAAATAGGAATAAGCGCGCTGATCCTTTGAGAAAAGTTTGCCGATCAATGGCAGGATTCCATGAAAATAGAACTGAAAAACCTGTTTCACAGGAAAGACTTTAGGCCGCGAAAATTCCAGCACTACCAGTTTACCACCCGGTTCCAGGACCCTGTGGATGTCCGCCAATCCTTTGCCGAGGTTTTCAAAATTCCTTACACCAAAAGCAACGGTGGCAGCATCAAACGTATTATCCGCAAAGGGGAGGTTTTCCGCGTCACCCTTTTGAAATTCGATTGGATACTTTTTGGCTTCCGCTTTTTCGCGTGCCAGGTCGAGCATATTTTCGGAAAGGTCGATCCCTGCAATGCGCTTGGGCTTCACTTTATGCCAAATCTCCATTGCCAGATCACCCGTACCGGTAGCTACATCCAAAACCGATGACGATTCATGACGCCTCAGAATACGAATGGCACGCTTGCGCCACGTCTTATCGATTCCCATTGACAGAAGCCGGTTTAAGAAATCATAAGTCGAGGCGATGTTATCGAACATTTGCTCAACCTGTTGTTTCTTACCGGTGGATTGATCCTGATATGGCTTAGTATTGGTGCTCACTTTTCCAATTAAGGTTCCCTTATATTTGCGTGAAATGCTTTTACTTGTTCGGTAAAAAAGAAAAGCGTATTAATTGTTCACAAAGAATCGTTCCACTGGTTGTAACCGGCCTATTTCCCCGCCTTCCTTCACTTACCTTTCTCTTGCTAAACAACTATGGCATTGATCAATCCTGAACGCAACAAATGAAAATTTCGAGCACCAAATATACAGGAAGCTTTACACAACTCGCGGATTGTCCCGATCCGAATCGTGTAGAATTTGCTTTTACAGGGCGTTCCAATGTTGGCAAGTCTTCACTTTTGAATATGCTTTTGGACAGAAAGGAGCTTGCCAATACTTCCAAAAATCCCGGCCGTACACAGCGCCTTAATTTTTTTCTTATCAACGATGACTTCTATTTTGTTGATATGCCGGGTTATGGCTATGCCAAACGCTCCAAAAAGGAAAGACAGCAGTGGGATGTGCTTATGCGCAGCTATTCCCGCTACCGAATGAACCTTGAGTGCGCATTTCTCCTCATTGACAGCCGCATTGCCCCGCAGGATTCTGATATTGAAATGGCAAAGATGTTAGGAGCTTTTGGCGTACCGTTGGCCATCATTTTTACAAAAACGGATCAGGTTAAAAAACAGCAACTCAACAAGAACATTGCTGCTTTCAAGGATGAGCTGCTCAAAATCTTTGCATTTCTGCCTCATTCATTCCTTACATCAGCCAAGACAAAAACGGGCCGGGAAGAATTATTAACCTTTATCCAAGAAGTAAATGCCACTGCTAAACAAGACCTGTAGGATGATGCGAATTTTGGTTTATGGCAAGAAATTGAAAAGTTATAGCGTGAGCAGTCATCAGCCTTGACTATTTGTTTTATCATTTGGTTCCTGTGTTTTACATCAAGGAAATGTGTCTGCCGATTTCCGGTATTTATAAATACATCACAACGCATCAAAATGGGCCAACTGGAAACGGATAAAATGATCATTTTAATATGTGGGCTACCTGGTAGCGGCAAGACCTATTTTGCTAAACACTTGGCTGAAGAGCTCGGGGCTGTTCATATCAGCAGCGATCGAGTACGTGATGATATTGATAGGAAAGGCCAATACAGCCAGCACAGTAAGGATGCCGTATATGAGGAAATGCGCAGGCGTATGACGGAGCAAATCCAACACAATCAAGTGGTAATTGTAGATGCAACATTTTTCTCCCGGCAGGTGAGGCAACCATTCTACAATGCTGCACGCTCGAGTGATGCTGAGCTCTTTTTGATAGAAATCGCAGCAAGTAACAATGTCATCAGACAACGCGTAAACAGAACAAGGGAGGAAAGTGAAGCGGATTACGATGTGTACCTGAAATTGAAAAACAGCTTCGAGCCGGTCGAAATACCCCATCTTACGCTATCCTCAGATGATGAAGACGTTCGCAGAATGATGAATCAAGCAATGGATTACCTCGGAATTCACCAAACATGAGAGACGAAGATATTCAACTTCTACACGGGCAAGGAGTTATTTCGCAAGCAAAAGAAAAGACGGATTTCCAACTTTATGAAACCCACATTTCATGGGTATTTGTAGGCAAACAATACACTTACAAAATCAAGAAGCCCCTCTCGTTTTCCTTCCTGGATTTTTCTACACGCCAAAAGCGCAAATATTACTGCGAGCGGGAAATAGAACGCAATAGCCGTCAAACGAAAGGGATATATCTCCATGTATGTCCTGTCTATAAGCAAGATAATGCCCTGTGGATCGGTAATGATCATGAAGAGGCTCAAATTATCGATTACGCAGTGAAAATGGTCAGCTTATCAAATGATAAGCGCATGGACCATATGCTCAAGGCAGACAAGGTTACTGAGCAACACATTGAAGCTGTAGCCGATCAATTGGCACCATTTCATCGAAATGAAGAAGTTATCGACAAGGGGAATGATGCCGAGCAAATGCGGTACATATTTCAGGACATTGTGAATGTTAAGGATTACCTTACCGAGCACCTCGGTAATGAGGCAGGGCATATCATCGATGAGGCCATCACTGTATCGAACAATTTCCTGGAACAGTTTGACTGGCTGTTACAAGAACGGGAAAAGGATGGCTACGTCAAGGATGGCCATGGCGATCTTCACAGTGGCAATATCTTCCTCTACGACAAACCGGTCATCTTCGACTGCATCGAGTTTAACGATGACTTTAGACAGATCGATGTGCTTGATGAAATCGCCTTTTTTTGTATGGACCTTGAATTGGCCGGCCGTGAGGATTTTAGTCAACATTTCCTGCGGTACTACTTAACGCTCAATCCTTGTATGCACAGCTCTGATGAGGAAAAACTG
>PXTV01000158.1:0-1833 GCA_003022985.1 Bacteroidetes bacterium SW_11_45_7
CATAAAAAAGCCGCCATTATGGAAAGGCGGCTTCTAATTTCTATTGCAGCCTTAGAGGAATCCCTGCCAGCCGGAAGGCTGTGCCTGCCAGCCGGAAGGCTGTGCCTGCCAGCCGGAAGGCTGTGCCTGCCAGCCGGAAGGCTGGGAACCCCTGTCTCCGGGATGAAAGCGCTCAATCGTTATCGTTCAATATCTTGTTTAGATATTCCCTGCCAGCACCAGACTTGAAATATTTCTCCCTCTGGCGAGCTGTAGCTCTGTCCTGAAACACTTCTTGGTAAACGAGTTCCCAGGGCCTAAAAGCTTTGGTGCTTTTGGTTTTGCCTTGATTATGCTCGGCCAGTCTCTTATTGGGGGTAGAGGAAAGCCCTATGTAGCGCTTATTGAATTGAGTGCTTTCCAACACATAAACATAAAACATAAGGCCCTAACATAAAAAAGCCGCCATTACGGAAAGGCGGCTTCCAATTTCTATTGCAGCCCGTAGGGGAATCGAACCCCTGTCTCCAGGATGAAAACCTGGTGTCCTCACCACTAGACGAACGGGCCTTTGTTATTGGCCAATCAACGGCTCTGATTGACGCGGCAAAGGTAATGCATTTCCAATTTTAAGAAAACCACCCAGTGAAAAAAATTACATGCAAAAGTGGGAAAGCATGGGAAACACTATTTTTGCACGCAAATTCAAACCTATGGCTACAACCCGTGTAGCAATCAATGGCTTTGGCCGAATCGGGCGCCTTGCAGCACGACTTTTATTAGAAGATGACGATAAAGAGCTCGTTGCAATCAACGATCTGACAGCCAACAGCACGCTGGCTCATCTCCTGCAGTACGATTCAACCCACGGTCCCTGGCATGCTGATGTGCAAGTGAAGGATGACGCCATTGTTGTGAATGGATCAAAAGTTCGCGCTCTTTCAGAAGCCGAGCCTGCCAAGGCCCCTTGGAGTGAGCTGGATATCGATGTCGTGCTCGAGTGTACGGGTCATTTCCGGGATAAGAAGAAAGCCGGGCAGCACTTGCAAGCCGGGGCAAAACGGGTGATCATATCAGCACCAGCCAAGGATGACGTAAAGACCATTGTTTTGGGCGTTAGTGATCACATCCTGGAGCCATCGGATGAAATATTGTCCAATGCATCTTGCACAACCAATTGTTTGGCACCCATGGTCAAGGAGCTCAACGATGCTTTTGGCATCCGGAAAGGGTTTATGAGCACCACGCATGCTTATACAGCTGATCAGAACCTTCAGGATGGCCCGCACGATAAAGATCTCCGCAGGGCAAGAGCAGCGGCCATGAATATTGTGCCGACCAGTACTAATGCTGCTCATGCGCTTGATGAGGTATTGCCGGAGGTGGAGGGCAAGATCAGTGCAACAGCTATCCGCGTACCTGTGATAGATGGTTCACTGACCGAACTGACATGTATACTGGGCCAGTCTGTCAGCAGGGATGACATCAACCGTCTATTTCAGGATGTGGCCACCACCCAACTGAAAGGTATTGTGCAGTATACAGAAGCCCCTCTTGTATCCACAGATATTATTGGAAATTCTCACTCCTGTGTCTTCGACTCCCTTTTGACAGAAGCCAGAGAGGAGTTTGTCAAAATTACGGGCTGGTACGATAACGAAGCCGGCTACGCCAACCGCCTTGTGGAATTAACAGATCGTATAGGGCAGATGATGCACGCAGAAACCAGGGAGGAATAAAAAAGGTAACTATTTGCAAATTCTTGTTATGAATGTTACATTACCAAAAAAAGAGCTAAACGAATCCACTTCCTATGAAGACCGTTGATGAGTATCATTTTCAGAACAAGCGCGC
>PXTV01000158.1:1899-5766 GCA_003022985.1 Bacteroidetes bacterium SW_11_45_7
GCGCGCCCTTCCCACTATTCGCAAGGTCCTGAACGATGGTGGCAGTGTTGTGCTTATGTCACATCTCGGCCGTCCTAAAGGAGAAGTGAATGAAAAATACTCCCTGAAACCTGTTGCTTCTCATCTCGAAAAACTGATAGGTGGTGAGGTGAAATTTTGTCCGGATTGTATTGGGGCAGACACCCGTCAACAAACTGAACAACTTCAGCCTGGTGAGGTGCTCCTGCTCGAGAATACCCGTTTTCACGGAGGCGAGAAAAAAGGGGATAGCGCTATGGCTATGTCCTTGGCTGATCTCGGGAATGTCTTCATTAATGACGCTTTTGGAAGTGCGCACAGGGCACATGCGTCAACAACTATTGTGGCGAACTATTTTGACCAGCAGAGCAAGATGTTCGGCTATTTGATGGCTGATGAAATTGCCAATGCTCGCGAAGTTATTAACAATACCAAACGACCTTTTGCGGCCATTATTGGCGGGGCTAAGGTGTCCGATAAAATCAAGTTGATCGATAAATTGCTCGATCAGGTGGATCATTTGCTGATCGGTGGCGGGATGTCCTATACGTTTTGGAAAGCACAAGGTAGAGAGGTCGGTAAATCGATTGTAGAGGAAGACCAGCTGGAGCTGGCAAACCAACTGATCGATAAGGCAAAGTCGATGGGGAATCAGCTCCTTCTTCCCGGGGATACCATTATTGCCGATCTTTTCGATAATGACGCGCATACCGATGAAGCCCCAAGTAATGCCATCCCGGAAGGATGGATGGGCCTGGATATTGGCCCTCAAGCGCGAAAAGAATATGCCAATGTCATTGACTCGGCCCAAACACTCCTCTGGAACGGGCCAATGGGGGTATTTGAAATGGAGAAGTTCCAAAGCGGCACAAAAGCTGTAGCGGAAGCTGTTGCTCAGGCAACCGATAAGGGCGCTTTCTCGCTGATCGGGGGCGGTGACTCCGTGTCAGCGGTCACCAAATTCGGCCTCCATGATCGCATCAGTTTCGTCTCAACCGGAGGCGGAGCATTGCTCGAGTTCTTCGAGGGGCATGAACTTCCCGGCATTCAAGCTATAGAGAAATAGTTGCTTATAAGGTGAATCATTCGTCCGCCCGTTGTGAGTGGCGTCCCACTTTGTACCACTTTATGGCCTTTATCCGATTGCGTTCATACTCTCTTTTTCAGCAGCTCGAGGCCGTTTATCCTTGATTTGAGCCGGCCATTTTCGGGCACCCCTACCTTGAAAACCACTCAAAACGTCTGCATCAAATTGGTAATCAGTACTGACAAGAACTTAGAATATTTTGGATGAAACAAGAGCAAATCATTTACAAAGAAGGGGATTTGTATGATCTTTAGTTAAGTATCTTCCTCATTTTCGAATTCTCTCTCCGCTTATCATTTCCATTCTTATTTGCTTTTACATTGCGATCATTGCGCTTTATTTCCTGTATGGTACTCTTTTTGGCTTTATAATTAACCCGGAACTTAGCCGTACATACAGAATATGTGGAAAACTTTTTGCAAATCTTTTGTGGTAAAAAGTGGGACAAAGTGGAAATTTTTTATAAATTAGCTACGTTATAATGCAAAATTCCTCTATGTCTGATCTCCTCGGAGAATTTGAAGTAAGACTTGACAGCAAGGGGCGCTTTAAGCTGCCTTCCGGGCTGAAGCGACAGCTCCCGCCTTCTGTGCGTCAGTTTGTCATTACCAGGGGGTTTGAGGAATGCCTGATGCTTTATCCGTGGGATGAGTGGGAAAAGATCAATGCACGGCTGAAGAAGCTGAACGAGTTTAAGAAGGACAACCGCGATTTTCTGCGCTATTTCAAAAGAGGAGCAAACTACATGGAGCTCGATGGGACGGACCGGTTGCTGATCCCGAAACAATTAAAGGAACATGCATCGATCGAACAGGATATTGTCCTCGCTTCGCAGAATCAGATGATCGAAATATGGGATCGCAATAAATATTACGAGTACACTGAGGAGGCCGACCCTGACCAATTTGCAGAGTTGGCGGAAAAGGTTATGGGACAGGAAAACATGTTTGATGATGAGGATGAGCAGGGATAAAAGGACATGTAAAATTAGCCACATCAATTATGAGCAATCAAAGCATCAATTATCATCAGCCGGTATTATTAGAGGAAAGCGTAGAGGCTTTGAAGCCCCGTGATGGAGGTATTTATGTAGATACAACATTTGGCGGGGGAGGTCATACCGAGCAGTTACTCCAGCAATTTCAAGGCGGTCATCTTATAGCTTTTGATCAGGATGCTGATAGTCTGAGGAATGCACCAAACGATGAACGACTCACGCTCATCCAGCAGAACTTTCGTTTTCTCAAGCGCTATCTCAGATTTTTTAAACACATCCCGGTTGATGGCATCATGGCCGATTTAGGCGTTTCGTCTTACCAGATCGACACACCGGAGAAAGGGTTTTCTACCCGTTATGAGGGGGATCTGGATATGCGCATGAATCGACAATCCCCTTTAACAGCCGCCTATGTTGTGGCTCATTACTCACTGGAAGAGTTACAGCAGATGTTTTCACAATACGGGGAGGTGCGGAATGCCCGGCAACTGGCCCATGCCATTACAGAGGTCAGAGACCATACGCCCATCGAAACAACGAGTGACTTGTGCAGAATAGCGGAATCTGTAGCAAAAGGCAATCGCAATAAATATCTCGCCCGGGTCTTTCAGGCACTGCGCATAGAGGTGAACGAAGAACTGGAGACGCTCAAGGCTTTATTGGAACAGTCGGCAGATGTTTTGAAGCCGCACGGACGGATGGCTGTTATCACCTATCACTCCCTGGAAGACCGGCTTGTGAAGAATTTCTTCCGCAAGGGCACTTTTAGTGGGGAAAGTAACAAGGATGTCTATGGCCACACATGGGTGCCGTTTCAGGAAGTCTACAAAAAACCCCTGACTGCTTCTGATGATGAAATGGCCTACAATCCAAGAGCGCGAAGTGCCAAGCTAAGGGTTGCTGAAAAGGTGGTGGAAGATGTTTAGCTTGAACGATAAGAAGTATAAAACAAAACATTTTAAGACGCAATATGACCAAGTTCGAGCGGATACGAAAAGCTTTTGATCTGAGGCAAATGCTCACCTACAAAAATGTTGTGGGCAATTTGCCTTATATCTTCTTTCTTGCCGGGCTTGCCGTCTTGTACATAGGCAATACGCATTGGGCGCAGAAAAACATCCGCAAAATCAATCAGACAACTGAAGAGGTCAAGGAATTGCGGTGGGAGTACATGTCCACTAAGTCCGATTTAATGTACAAGAGCAAGCAATCACAGGTTGCTGAAGAAGTTGAGACACTTGGCTTACGCGCATTGCGAACACCACCAAAGAAGATCGTGATCGAAGACGATGGGCATTAAGCGGGACATCATATGGCGTGTTTATCTTGCCTTTCTGCTGATCAGCGGCCTTGGAATCGCCATTATCGTCAAGGCCGGCCAAATTCAGTTCGGGGAAGGTGAAGAGTTACGTTCTATGGCCGACAGTCTTATTACCTCCTATCGGTCCATTGAGGCGGAGCGCGGCAATATCTTGTCGGATGATGGCAGTCTTCTGGCTACATCCCTCCCCTTTTTCGAAGTACGAATGGACCTGAACTCAACAGCCATGAGGGATGCGACCTTTTATGAACATGTCGATTCCCTGGCGATCAAGATGGCTGCCTTTTTTGGCGACAAATCTGCCAATGCCTATAAACGGGAACTGATCCGCGAGAAGAAGGCCGGGGAACGTTATCACCTGATCAGCCGGAGCGTGACCTACCCTGAACTCCAGGAGATCAAGTCGTGGCCGCTTTTCAGAAAGGGGCGCTACAAGGGCGGTTT
>PXTV01000159.1 GCA_003022985.1 Bacteroidetes bacterium SW_11_45_7
CCCGGAACATATGAAGCGTGCCGGGGTTTGACGAGTCATCGAAGATGTTGATGTTGTAGTTCTGATTGTTGCCGCCCCAGAAGCCGCTAAATCGCAGGTGCGCTTCACTTCCCGGCAAGCTCAGGCGCATTTTCTCCTTGATATCGAGACGGCTGGCCGGGTTGGTTACGCCAATGCCCGTATTGCCATTGTTCAATACAACCAGCTTCGATGACTGATTCGCTGACTTCACATGGAAAAGCGTATCGGATGAGTTGTTCCCTATGACATCTAAGCGAGAAGTGGGGTTAGCATTGCCAATCCCCACGTTTTGGGCCCCACTTTTACTACAAATGCCAATGGCGAATAGGAGGCAGCATAATGGAAATATCCTTGTCATGATCCATGATGTTTCATTATGAAATTGTTATCCGAATGATGATGAAAAGATAAGCGCAGCATTTTGCAGTGCCAATTCAAATTTTCCGGGAAAAATGGAAATCCACCTCCCCATTGAATAGATGGCATTTTGGTTAAGTGGTGGACCAAAAGCCCTTATGGCAAGACTTGTATTGATAAACGAGTAGCCAACGGGCAAGGTAGTAATTGGAAAAAGCAGCAAGCAGAAGCTGATGTTAAGAATTGGTTTGTGTTATGTGAGGCAATGTGCGGACCAGAGATTTTATTTCGGGCCAATGGCAAACCAGGCAATTTCTTCACTGGTGTGATTTCCATCAAATCCATTTGTTGTTTCAGATTCACCTGCGCGGATGTAAAAATCACTATAGCCCACTTGCTCTGCATGGGCAATTGTAGCTTCTTCTGAACCATATTGGGTTTGAATGGTGACAAATACTTTGGGTGCAAATGGTGCGTTGCTATTGAATGATTGGTCAAATGTCACCTTTTCTCTGCCGCCTTGCATATCATGGGAGATTTCGCCCCATTCGAAACGGATATTTTTGCTTTTACTTTTATGGTCAAACGCATTGCCAAAAAGGCCGCCATCGATCTTGGTATCACCGGAGACTTTTGCATCTCCACTGACTTGTAACTCATTACCACCTGCACTTGCCCCCACCGTCACTTTACCATTCGGTACATCCCGCTGAAGGTGTAACCTTGAGCCTGACGCGTCATTTTCGCTTGTGATATTGAGGTTTTTGCCATTGTTTCCCCAAATGTAGAAGCCCCAATCTTCTCCAAATGCTTCAAGCTTTAATGGATGATTGTCTTTGATATGCAATCTATGCGCAGGGTTGGTAGTCCCGATGCCTACCTTGCCACCATCGGTAATGGTCATTCGTTCATTCCGTTGATTCGTATAAAAACGAATATGGCCCGAGCCACTACTTTGATCACCTGCTGAAAACCGGATATCACCCCCGAAATTTCTGAAATCAGACGCATTGCTACCACCGATTGCTCCATCCAACACCAAATAACCACCTGACGGTATACTCCACGCTTGTGAACCAGTCACATGGAGCGTTTCGTTGGGGTACTTCCTGTGAATGCCTACGTTGCCGTTATCCGCAATCGTCAGGCCGTTGCTGCTGCCTGTGCGAAAGCGGATGTCATTGGTCCCGGTGCCGGAGGCCCGATTGCGCACATAAAAGGTGTGATCGCCATCATTGTCCGAGTTTTGCTCGTAATCCAAAAACGCATGATCATCCTGAACTTCTATTGAAAGGTGTTCGCTTGCGCCTCTCCCTAACCGGGCGTCCTCATTTTTGCCATTGAAAATGTACGATTTTCCCTGCACCACCATGCGGGCTTTGGGAATGGTGGTGCCTATGCCCACATTCCCATTGCCGCGGACCGTCATAATATCTTCAAATTTGTCGTCCTTGCCTGTTCCTGCGAAGATGACGCCTCCATCCGGATCATTGTTGTTGCCATCCGTCATTTCAAAGACATAGCTGTCCCTGTCCTTGTTAATGCCGATGAATGATTTTGACGAGCCGGGAGCCTGCTTGAAAATTTTAAGCCCGCTTTCTGCCCCTTTTCCGCCTACGATCAATGCATCGCTGTAGTCATCATTGTCGATAGCGTAATCCCCCCCGTATTGGGCTTTGGCATCGAGGAGCAGCGAACCGTCTTGCACTTCAAATTTGGTCTTTGGCTTTTTGGTACCAATACCGATCCGTCCATTTTTGAGCACAACCAACCTGGACACCTCACCGGCAGTTTGTACATGGAAAAGCGTATCGGATGAGTTATTCCCAATCACATCTAAGCGCGAAGTGGGGCTGGCATTGCCAATGCCCACGTTTTGGGCATAAATAGATGGGCAACTGAGTAAAATGGCTAAGCTGATGATGCTAACGTGTGTAAATAAGTTCCTCATAATAAGACCGATTCGTTTTCGACAATGAATACACATACCTGACAGGTGGGTCCATTGGATGTCAATCGAAGTTAGATACAGCTATAAGGATTGCCAATTCAAATTTTGATATATCTTTTGTACGGCAGGGATTTTGTGGTTTACGGCAAACCGCCTTTATCGGGTTGAAAATTGGGAATTCCACCCTTAGAGCTGATATCTTTGCAGGGCTCCTTCCCTGACAATATTAGCAAAAGGACGGTTGGTCAGTTTGCTGTCGATCCAGTCGATGTAGTTGAAATGTTCCAGCATAAGCAGCTCTTGTGGGTCCTTGCGCAACTCGAGGATTTCCTGGCGGAGTTCTTTGAGGTGGGCTAATTCATCCTGAGTGGTCACAATATCAGGCGTTTTGCGCAAAAATCGCAAGAGGGTTTGTTCGGATTTCATCATGTTTTCCTTTCGCTTCAGGTAGCGATATGTAGAGGTGATGCTGTTGGCTACCATAATCCGGTTATCGAGTTCGTAGTGGATAATCAAGACCATGATTTTGCAATAAGAGAACAGGTCGTAGCGCACCTGGGTTTTGGTAAATTCCTCCAAAAGTTGATTTACATAATGCAAACTTTGTTCAAATGCTTCATTGGCAAAGTAAATTTGATGGGCCAGGGTAAGGAAGTCCATTTTATCAGAGACCTTCACGATGTCCGTAAAATAAGAAAGACCCGGCTCGACTTCGTTTTCCCATATTTGCCGGGCTTTTTGGAACTGCCCGAGGTCTGTCAGTCGCACTAAATTGGTTTTGTGGATAGCCTGGAACAGCTCATAGCGCAATTCCGGAAACCGCTTTGTCAAGGGGAGTTGTTCTTTGATGTTCTGCGCCCAATCCAGGGTGTCTTTCAGTTGGCCATAGGTTTTTAACCTTGTTTGCAAGGTTACTTCATTGGTGAGGGCTTTGACGTAATCCTTGATGCGCTCGCGCTTTTGCTTTGGATATTGATCAAACAGCGCCAAAAGGCGATTGTTATAAGTAAGACAGGCATTGTAATCCTGTTTGAGATAATGATAAACCAACCAAAAGGTTAGAAAAGATTTTCTGGCTGTGAACGTTTCATTCAAGGGCTCGCTCTGATACAAATCCCGTCCTGCCTGTTGCTCCAGCGAGTCGAGCACATGAGGTTGACGCACAATATGGTAGCGCATCATCTTGTTGTAAACCGAGTTGTTCAACTGCCTGTATTGATCTTCGAGTTCAGCATTTTGGACGTGTTGATGTTTAATTTTGTTGTATTCACCTTCGATCTCTTCCACTTTATCAAAGTCCCACATGTACCTGTAAAGCTCGATTTCCTTTTTCGTGAGCTGTTGCAGATGTTCGTGTAATTCGTGCTCGGCACTTTTCTTTTTGGCTTTCTCCAACAAGGGAATCGCATGTTGATAAAGCCCTTTGAGCTTTAATATCTCAATTGTTTTTCGGTATTCAAGGATTTCCGTTTCCACCTTAATATCACTATAGCAAGTGTTTAATGCCTTGAGAATGAGCTGGTACAGATAGTTCTTTTCGGATGAGAGATGCTTAATAATGCCGCTTTCTTGCAATTGCTGTTTCAGCTCCTCTTCATCATATTGATCCTGTTTTTCAATAGCATCGAAGAGCATGGTATATTTTTTATCGCTACCATGAATTTTGGTGAACTGCTTAAAGTAACGTTTTTCGCTCTTGGTCATGGATTTGATGAGCTCGTGAAGTTTCGGAGAGGGCCGTTTCATGCTGCATTTTTTAGTTTTGGATCAAACAGTTATAACAACTAAATTTATAAAAAATTGATTGTGAATTACATCGTACGCAAAAAATAGCTCAAAGAGCAGATTTTTAGAAAGCTGGATTTTTAAATTCATAAAATCAGGCGCCAGCGGGTTCCTAAGAGGAACTGAAAATTAGGCCAAACCGGTCAGACCGCTCTAATGAATGGCCAGCTCTAAATTCGTATTGTGCCGGCAGGAAGTTGGCTTGATTTCTTAGCGCTCTGACCGGTAGGCACAACCGTGCGGTTGCGTGCCCGCTTACCGGCACCAGCATCCACTGGTGTTTTTTCAGTAAAGCCCAAGCCGCTAAAAAACCAAAACTTTCTTAACTTGGTTAGCAATCAAAACCGATTATGAAACTGACATTAGTGATCACAAAAGGTGAAGACGGCTTCCTGATCGGCCAACTCAAAGAAATTCCGGAAGTTATTTCACAAGCCACCGATCAAAATGAGTTAAAAGCCAACATCAAAGATGCGCTGTCATTATACCTGGAAGATGTGCGATCTGAGCAGATATCTTCTCATGAACTGGTTGCCGAAGAGGAGTTTCAATATGAGCAGGAATGAAACGAAAGTAATTCATCGAGTATCTGAATAGCCGGAATTGCTACCTACACCGACACGGCAGTAATCACGACATTGTGCAAAACAGATCAACAGGTAAAAAAACGAGCTTACCCAGACACCCAAAATTGGATAGAAACCTTTGAAGCTGATTTGCAAACAACTCAGGATTGAACCACCTTTTTAAGAGAAAATGCCCGTTTTCTGTGGGATCGGTCTTCCTGGCTCATTCTCTGGTATAAAGCTTTGAACCCTTCGGGTTCAGTTCACAATAATTGAAACCAATATAATTATGCTAAGTATTTAATTCGTTTTTTTGATATCGTTACCCAATAAAGTCACCTCGATTGTCAAAAGTTAATAGAAGTTATCTTTGAATAATGCGACCCCGAATGGGGTCTAAAGGTTTATAGCCACAAGATCAGTACCAAAAGGCGATCCCGTAGGGATCGTACACCAAAACAATTTATAATCATGTCCACCTATTCGCAAATCTACATCCATGTCGTTTTTGCGGTGCAGAACCGAAACAGTTTGATTCTTGAGGAATGGGAAGAACGGCTCTATCAATACATTACAGGAACCGTTCGTAAGAACCAACAAAAGATGTTAGCAATTAACGGTATGCCCGATCATATCCATTTTTTGATAGGCATGAAACCTTCTTGTTG
>PXTV01000160.1 GCA_003022985.1 Bacteroidetes bacterium SW_11_45_7
ATATCGCAAAACCCAACACAATGCGAGCACGGTCATATCAAAGATGCCTGATTTAGGGGCTGGCAAGAAAAGCTCCTATTCATTTTGGGTCCACTTGTTGTGGTTAATAGTGTTTGGGTTACTATGGAAGGCCTCCTTCAACAGGGGGCCTTTTTTTATGGTACAGCCTTTTGTATATCATGAGAATTCCACTAAGAGGGCCTGTTCCTATCGTGTCTATGAGAATAGGAAGCTGTTCAATGATGAGAAAAAACAGCATAACTGTTAACCAACAAATGTTGGCATGTATCCATTGAAGCAAGAATCTTTGTAATTACTCAGTCTCAGTAAAATAGCCACTCCCGATGGAAATCATCGGGAGTGGCTCCCGATTCTGGAATCGGGAGAAATAGAGTAAAGTTTGTATCCAATATTCCCCATACTATTTCAACTCGATGGCGTGTTGTTCTTTCTTTTAAATCGTCTTGGTGTTTTGTGGCTCCCGATGAAACTCATCGGGAGTGACTTCCGATTATTTCAATCTTAAATGGCTAAAAAACGAAATCATTAACAAAAAGAATGATAGGTTACGCTGTAGGTACGCGTTATTTTGGAGAACCACTTAAATTCCGGGAAACTTTTTATCCTCTTTAGTGTCAGTGTCAAATAGTGAGTCAAAAGAGCGGATCAAGAATATTCTCACCCATTTGTCACACATTATGAGCTCTCTTTAATCAATAGGTAAGATATAAGTTTACTTCAGGTATATGGCTTCATATTAAAAGTTCAAGGCAATGGACAGAGACCCATCGACTCCCGTTCCCACACTTGGAAAAAGACCGAGAAGATTATTCGATGCTAAACTGAAAACGAAAGGCCCGCCACGGACAGATGCAAAAGCGCCAAACTGAAACCTGTTAAAACCGCCATAGCCAACATTAGCGCCTACATTCAAAATTGTATTCAAATTGTACATGTAGGCAGCCTGGAATTCAGCACGCTTCGTGACGTCATAGACATGCTGAAAGCCTTGTTTATACGTGAGGAAAATGTTGTGTTGATGATATTTCCGAACATTGTCACCTTCGCCATGTTCGCGTTCGTTGAGCCGGTAAGCACCATGAAGGATCAATTGAGGCCCGTGCTTTGCTTTGAAACTTTTTTCGCTTTCTTCGGCTTCAAAGAATTCCCGGAGGGAATCGAGCACAACATCAAATTCTTCATCTTCAGCTTCTTGCTGGCCAATCAACTCCGTTTCAACCCCTTCATAGCGGAGGGTATCGCTGTTAAAATAGGAGTGCGTATTCACCGTGTATTGAGTAAACCCGATATTATTGACAGCTACTGTTGCCATAGCTTGACTTCCTATCTCCACAGATGTGCCGAGGTCGAGTTTATAACCTGTACCGGCACTAAAATCCACGTTATCTTCAGGAACTGATGTGTTAATTCTGTAATCGAGGTCCATATCGATTTGACGGCCGTCCTGAGCTGTATAAAAATCCACATTACTGGTTGGGGTATGAACTGTGCCAAAACTGGTAATATAGCTCACCCGAAAACCGGGGCGGATGGTGATATCACCCAAGTCAACGGGTAATGGGGCAGACGCGCCAAAGAAATATTCATTATAAGCAACAGCATTAGCGCTAAACGGCCCAAGACTTATTTCTTCTCCGGCAAATTGTTTATTACCCTGCCATATAAGCTTGGCCAAATTTTGGGAATAAAACAGAGAAGTATTGGCATTAAACTGCGTGCCCAGCGAAAATGTGAACAGTTCTTTGTTGTTGTTCTTGATTTTGGCGGCAATTGTCAGGGGTGTGATCTGCGCTCCCAGGCCGGCAGCGTTCACTGGTTGAAGGTTATTGACAAAATCATCAACCTGATCATCCGACACTTCATCTGATGTGCCAAAGTCCCGAAATTGGCTGAAACTGGTTCCCGAATTGGCTGCCCAAAAGTAAGAGGACGGCAATTGAACACTTATGGTGTTGATCCGCTTACCGAGATGGCTCGGGGCGTCAAGGGACCGGAGGGTGGATTGATGATCGTTGAAAAATGTGCTGTGTTGCGTTTGGGCAAAAGTTGCTTGGTGACAGCACACTAGTCCAATTATTACCAGATATAATATAGGAAGACGAGTCATAGGTATAGCAAGTTATGATTGTTACGAATTGTCTGAGCTGATCTCGTTCGTATAAATTTTTAAATCTGCTACAAGTTGAAGGAGCAATGTAGACTCCCTGGTCACTTTGATGTCGTTATTAATATCTGCCGGAACACCATTGGTATTTAACTCAACTGAAGAAACCACACGGTTGGCATCGCGCAGGTCATCCACAACATCGTCATTGACTTCAATCTCGATCTTATCTTCGCTAATCTGATTCACCGTACCGGTTTGGGGATCGACATCAGCAGCATCGATCTTTCTCTTATCGATCATAGTGTATTTCGGGTTACCATATTGGTCAATAAAGATGATGGATATCTCCGAGTTAATCGGAAAACCGTTTTCAACATATAAGTTGAGAAAGCCTTCGGCTGCATCCTCAGATACACCTGATGTATCCTGAGCTTCCTCAAAATTAACTTCCGATGTATCTTCAATCGAGTAAGATTTATCAGCCCTGATTTTGGCATCCCGGATTTTGACAAATTGAAGCTGGAAGTTGAAAGTGGTTTTGTCATTGGGCGGATTGAAGTTGATGTTATCCCCACCATCTGTTTGAAAATCCACAAGGTAAAAATTGATATCCGATGTAACGGTACTGTTCAATACTGTGAATGTCGTGTCGAATTCTTCGTTCGGCTCCACCGGTTGATTAAGTTTGTGTTCAAATATTAATGAGTTATCATTTGCCGAAAGGAACAGGATTTTGGTGTCTTTGTTAATGTTAAGGTTCCATTTGTTGGTGAACTGCACACGCAATTTCAACGAATCAACATTCACCTCTCCAATGTAGCCCTCTTCAGTAAGCGGGAAATTGTAAGGCCCCACACTGTCGACTCTGGTCAAACTCGATATTCTCAAGTTTAGTGATATCCTCAATGCTCGAAACGCTTTTCAATACAGGCCCGTAAACGTCAGGAGACCAATCAGGTGGCTCATCCGGCACATTGGGCTCACATGAATAAAAGAAAAGGCCGGCAAACAGTGTGAGAAAGAGAATGGCGGAAGATTTGGCTTTCTTGGTTATCATATCGTATAAAATTTCAAATAAGAAGTCAATTGATAGGGTCGGTTCTTTATAATTTCAAGTACAGGAATCGATCAAGACCAACCCGATTCACAAAAGCAAATTAAACAAACTTGAGGATATTTTCATGTTCATGTAGCGGAAATAATGTAAGATAACCTTCAAACAGTAGTGACTTCATCTTTGTTTGCAATTTTTTGATTTGCATGAATATCCTGTTTTGACCAACTCGTTGGAAAGCTGTACTGGATTTGCTTTTATGAGGAAGATGTCTCCCATCTTTTATGATGCTTTATCCTCAATCAATGACCTTATTGTCATTTGCAGCAAGGGGCTGAGAAACTTTCTCAAGAACCTTAGTTAGTTAATTGAAATTTGATACCTTTGCACCCAATTTCGGAAAGGGGTGAAAACCATCACGAATGCTAAAAAGATCACTATCGCTACTATTTCTGGCATTTGCTCTATGCTTTAGCTCTGTTGCAGCCGAGAGTGGAGAGGAATCCGGCAATGAGTTCCAGGCCGTTTTTCATCACATTAGCGATGACTACAAGTGGCACATCATAGGCGACTTAAATATTTACCTTCCCGTCATTGTCTATTCGCCTGAAAGCGGGTTGGATATATTTTCGTCATCCCGCTTCCGGGAACAAGAAACAGTAAACGGCTACAATTACCATCACGGTAAGTTAACAAGAGCAGATGGTGCTTCATTTTACGACTTCTCCTTTACCAAAAATGTGGCAGCTATCTTTTTCAGCGTCATCTTTATCTGCGTCATTTTTATTTCAATTGCCAACCGCTATAAAAAATACCAAAACCAAGCGCCTAAAGGCCTTCAATCCCTTTTGGAACCCATCATCATCTTTGTACGAGACGACATCGCCAAAATGGCTATTGGCGAGCACAAGTACATGAAATATGTGCCTTTTCTCCTGTCCATCTTTTTCTTCATCTGGATCAACAATCTCCTCGGCTTAATTCCCATTTTTCCCGGGGCAACGAACATCACAGGCAACATTAGTATTACGCTGACGTTAGCTGCATTTTCCTTCTTTGCCATCAATCTCAGCGGCAACAAACATTACTGGCAGCACATTCTCTGGCCGCCCGGCATTCCCACACCGGTAAAACCGATACTGGCTATTGTAGAAATTCTCGGCATTTTCATCAAGCCCTTTGCCCTGATGATACGTTTGTTTGCCAACATTGCAGCAGGTCACGTGGTGTTGCTGAGCTTAGTAACAATGATATTTGTTTTTAGCAATATGTTAGGGCCCATCGGTACAGGAAGCGTTTCTGTGGTTGCCGTACTGTTTACCCTTTTCATGTATTGCTTAGAGTTATTAGTGGCGGTGTTGCAGGCTTATATCTTCACCATCTTAACGGCCCTGTTCATAGGGCAGGCTGTTGAAGAGCCCGCACACCACTAATGTTGCTTAGTCTGTATTGACTATTCTATTTGTTCATTTTTAAACTTGTGTGCTTATGTTACTCACAACGATTATGTTAGCCGCTGGCCCTCTCGGTATGATGGGCGGTGGCATCGGTGCTGGCCTCGTTGCCGTAGGCGTTGGCCTCGGTATTGGCCAGATCGGCTCCACATCAGAACAACGGCCATTATTTTGTCCGCTCTGATCGAAGGTGTTGGCTTGCTCGGTGCTGTGATATGCCTTCTGTTGGCACTCGGAATTGGCGGCTAACGCAGACCATGAAGTGATCCCCAACGGTTGGTTGGGGAATCACTTTATCCATTGTTTGACTCAACAAAACACTTATCATAATGCAATCGATATTAACACCTGATATCGGCTTAATCTTTTGGATGGCAGTTGCCTTTGTGATCCTTTTGATCATATTGCGGAAATATGCCTGGAACCCTATCCTCAACGCCCTCCATAACCGTGAAAAGACAATTGAGGATGCCTTGTCAGCTGCTGATGAGGCCAAAAAAGAAATGGAGCAGCTCAAGGCGGATAACGACAAACTGATCAAGGAAGCCAAAGAAGAGCGAGGCCGTATTCTTGCTGAAGCCAAGGAAACCAGGGAAAAAATTATCAACGAAGCTCATGAAAAAGCCAAGGCCGATGCCGATAAGATCATGCAGGATGCACGTGCCGAAATTGAGAATCAAAAAGCTGAGGCCAGAACGGAGATGAAAAATCAGGCGGCCAAATTGGCCATCGAGGTCTCTGAAAAGATATTGCGCAGGGAATTGAGCGATTCCGAGTCTCAAGAAAAATACGTTAACGAATTGGTTGAAAACAGGGAATCACTGACAATGTCTGCACAACGATTAGCAATACGATACGCGCAGTCGCTCCACGATCTAGCGCTGGAAAAGGGCAAACATGACACCATTCATGGTGACATGAAGCTGCTACTGCAAACAACCAACGAGAGCAGAGAGCTTTCCCTCATGCTAAAGAGCCCGATTGTGCGGATTGACAAAAAAGCCAGGGTGCTTCATCAGATTTTTGATGATAAAGTGGATGACATTACCATCAAGTTTATCGATATCATTATCAATAAAGGCCGTGAAGACCATTTCGTCAATATTGCCAAATCGTTTATCGATCTCTATAACCAACACAATAAGATAACGCCTGTAAAGGTCACGACTGCGGTTGAGGTGAATGATGATACACATCAACGAATCGAGCAAGCACTCATCAACCAAACCTATATTGAAAGGGTTGAAATGAGTACGCAAGTCAAGGAGGATATCATTGGCGGATTTGTGCTGCATTTTGATGACAAACTTTACGATGCCAGTATTGCGCATAAGCTCAATGAAGTCAAAAAAGAGTTAACAAACTAATTACAGATTCAAAACCGATTAAGAAATGGTAGAAGTTAAGCCGGACGAAATATCAGAAATCCTGAGGCAACAGCTTTCCGAGTACAAATCCGCTTCCGAACTCGAGGAAGTCGGTACAGTCCTTCAAGTCGGGGACGGTATTGCCCGTGTTTATGGCCTTACCAAAGTTGGCTTTGGTGAGCTCGTGGAGTTCGAGAACGGTGTTCAGGCCATAGCCATGAACCTTGAAGAAGACAACGTTGGGGTTGTGCTGATGGGCGAATCCGGAGAGATCAAAGAAGGTGACTCTGTCCGCAGAACAAACGTGATCGCTTCCATCAAAGTTGGCGATGGCATGTTCGGTCGTGTTGTGAACCCGCTCGGACAACCTATTGACGGTAAAGGCCCCATTGAAGGCGAAACTTACGAGATGCCGCTCGAGCGGAAAGCTCCT